>NZ_CP055263.1:5597500-5764082 GCF_014217835.1 Metabacillus sp. KUDC1714 | reverse complement strand
ATATTATCAATTAGGAGAAATTGCGTTAAAGTTTGAAGACTACAAAGAGGCAGAAACCTACTATCAAAAGGTCCTTACGCTTGATCCATCACATGAACAGGCGTTATTAGACCTTGCATCCATTGCCTCTATCCTGGAGGATAGAGCTAGTGAAAGGAACTATTTACTGAAAGCCTTTTATTCAAATCCTTTTGGGGTAAAGGTAGAAGATTTAGTTGGTGTTATTGATCATAAAGTAGATCTTGAAAAGCTTCTTGACTTTCTAAATGGATTAATGAGGAAACACGATAAAGTGTTTATTCTTGATTCCATTGCGTATGTGTATGGGAAGCTTGGTGATCTTGAAAAAGAGGAAGAATACTTAAATGAAGCGTTATTAACTAGCCCACATCAGCCACAGCTCTTGTATCATCGAGCAAAACTTTGGATGAAACAAGGAAATAATAAGCAAGCTAAGGCTGCTTTATTATTACTCATTGAAGAGCATGTAGATGATCGTGATCTTTACAAGTTATTGGTTGAGGTTGCAGGCAATACTCGCTCTGTTTTAAAGCTAGAAAGTTATTATAATAAGTTAAAGCTTGAAAAGGCTGAAAGAAGTCTTGCTTTTATGTTTACCGCTGCTGCTTATGAAAAAGTGGCTTCTCAAGAAGGGAATTCCCCTGAACAGTTAAGTGAACTGAAGGGATTCTTTAAAAGGTTAACAAATTTTACGAAGATAACTGCTCATGCCGGGGTTATCATTGGTTTTTATGAGACAGCAATTAAATTAGATCGTAAAAATGTTAGGGCTGTGATGTGGCTTGCCGATTTTTACGTTCAAGCTGATCTTTCAAGTGATGCGGTAAAGGTGTTAGAGAAGGCATATTCTCATAACGCAAATGTCGACATAGCCTATCGTCTTGCGGCTTTATATGTTGAAGAAATGGCAAATGTGAAACTCTCTAAGCAATACCGTTATTTGACTAAGGCGAAAGAATTGCTTGAATTCTGTTTAACTGAACACGAGGATCCAGAATATATGAATTTACTAGCTTACGTTTTATTTGAACGAGAGGATCTACTAGAAGCGGAAGTGATGTATCATCGTTGTTTATTGATTGAGCCTACAATTGATAAGGGCTATTATAATCTTGCTAGATTATACCTCCAAATGGAGAAGTTTCTAGACGCTGAGAAAGCGAGTAAGGCAGCAATTGAATTAGAACCAAATAATGAAGACAACTACAATCAGCTTGGCCTAATTTTTCATCGTCAAGGACAGACAGATCAAGCCTTAGCCGCAATTAATAAGGCAATTGAATTAAATCCAGATGACCTGTTCTGTCTCTATAATCGCGCTTGTTTTCTCGTTGCTCTCGGTAGGATGAGAGAGGCTGCACAGCAATTAGAGCATGTTTTTGCATTAGATGACGATGGGTACTTTATTGAATTAGCGGAAGCTGACAAGGAAATGCTTCCTTTAAAAAGGACAGGTTACTTTCCAATGAGTGTGTAAAATAGAAAAAGGTAAGCACTGATATTTTTGGTGCTTACCTTTTTCTTTATAAATCCTACTGTACATACATTTCCTGTACTTGGATAATCACTCGACATCCAACACATCCAACTCCAGCGCTTTTGTCTTTATTCCTGGTTTGTTAAATACGAGTATACAACATCTTCCACAACCTCGTACCACTCTGTGTCCTTATCTTTTTCGTTTGTAATCTTTTCAATTAGTTGTAAGGAATCATCTTTCGAAAGCGGATCTATATCAAGATCTCGGCCATATTGTAAAAAGCTATTCTTGAGCATTTTTAATAAAAATTCGTTCTCCATTTTCCACCTCGCTATTGCTAGTATACTTTTTTCGTTGTCTTTTTTCGACGGAATTTTCATCCCTGATGGTGAAAACTTCCATTGAAATAGAACGTATATTCGCTTAAGATAAAGAATATAATAAATACGAACATACATTCCGTTTGGAGGAAGCGGTCATGATTGAAGACTACGGTCAGTTACCAAAACGAAAAATCCTTTGTATTGATATGAAAAGCTTTTATGCAAGCTGTGCTGCGGTTTTACTTGGTTTAGATCCCCTAACATGTTATTTGGTCGTTGTTGGTGATACTGAGCGCCAAGGGAGTATTGTACTGGCAGCTTCTCCGCAAATGAAAAAGGAATTTGGCATTAAAACGGGGGCGAGATTATTTGAAGTTCCAAAGGACCCGCGGATTAAAATTGTTAATCCGAAGATGGGTACCTATATTCGGATGTCAACAGAAATAACAAAATTACTTCATCGCTATGTGCCAAAGGAGGCAATTCATACCTATAGTGTGGACGAAAGCTTTATTGAAGTGGATGGGGTAGAGCATATTTGGGGTGATGCCCAAACGATTGCCGATAAAATTCGTGATGACATGAAGTGTGAGTTTGGTCTCCCTAGTGCAATTGGCATTGGACCTAACATGCTTCTTTCAAAAGTATGCTTAGACATCGATGCGAAAAAAACAGGTATAGCAGAGTGGACGTATGATGATGTAAAGGAAAAGCTGTGGAAGATTGAGCCGTTAAGCAAAATGTGGGGGATCGGTTCAAAGGTGCAAAAAACATTAAATCGGATGGGGATTTTCAATGTCGGACAGCTAGCCAATTACCCTCTTGAGCTTCTCGAGAAAAAATTTGGAGTTATGGGTAACCAACTATACTATCACGCATGGGGAGTGGATTTATCAGCAGTCGGGGCACCGATCATGCAGGGACAAATTAGTTTTGGGAAAAGTCAGATTTTGCTTCGTGATTACCCAGATCCCGAGGAAGTTAAGCATGTCATTTTAGAAATAAGTGAGGAAGTTGCCCGCAGAGCACGGCAGCACAATAAGGTCGGAAGAACGATTAGTCTTGGAATTGGCTATAGCCGTGATGAATTTGGCGGTGGTTTTCATCGATCTAAAACAATTGATCAGCCGACAAATATTACAATGGATATTTATGAAATATGTTTGCAGCTGTTTGACAAGTTTTACGCAAATAAAACGGTGCGGCAAATATCGATTACTTTATCAAATATAGAAGACGATTGCGTGATGCAGCTTGACTTGTTTCGCCAAAATCGTTCGAAGCAGCGAACACTTGGCTATGTAATGGATTCAATTCGCCATAAATATGGTTCAGATGCAATTTTACGTGCTGTGTCGTACACTCCAGCCGGAACAGCGAAGCATCGTGCCAAACTTGTAGGTGGACATAAAGCATAACAAGCCCATTTCAAATGGAAAAGCTACGATTCACTCCAATGAAGAATAGTGTATAAGGATTTTATTTTGGTGTCTAGCTCCAGCGCCTAGCCCCTCTTGGGTCTAAGCCACAGGTGAATAGCAGACAAAGAATGTCTTCTATTCACTTGCGTCTTATTGTTCAAGGCTGAACAAGGCGCCCTGAGCTTTTCTTAGGAGGACGTAGCATGGCAGTTAAACAACAGCAATGTTTAACATATGTTGCTTTAGGAGATTCTCTAACGGTTGGAGTAGGTGCATCATTTTTAGCACCTGGTTTTGTAGCACGTTATGTCAGGCTGACAGAAAAAGAGCTAAACAAGCATGTAGTTGCTGATATATATGCAGAATCTGGCATTGAGACAGGTGCAGTACTTACGATTGTAGAACGCCCAGATCTACACGAGAAAATTAAGCGTGCCAACATCATCACTATTTCCGCCGGAGGAAACGATTTAATCAATGCAAGTAAGGATCTTGCTGAAACAGGTGATGTAACGGAGCTTAATCAATCAGTAAAAGAATGCCATAGCAATATGGTAAAAATCATGCGCACAATACATGAACTGAAAAAAGAATGTGGTGTGCCTTATAGGATTTACCTTCTCAATCTTTATAACCCGCTACCACAAATTCCACTTGCAGATAAATGGGTGCGGTTATTTAATCGCCATTTAAATAGCCTTGGTAATGGCTCAACAATTTTCGTTGCTGATATTTACACTGTTTTTAAAGGGAGACAGGGTGAGTTATTGTCAAGACGAGATGATATTCATCCAAATGACCTTGGATATCAAGAGATTGCATATACATTATTTCACTTAGGCTATCCGAATGAATTTCAAAGTGGATAATTGTTGAGGATGGTGAATGACATGATACGAGACAGAGGGAATATAAAATGGACATCAATGATGCTACCTGAGCATGTAAAGCTACTAAGAGATTGGTCAGAGGCTGATTCCTATCAAGAAAAGCCTGAGCTTGATGAGCAACAGCTTGAACAATTTAATGAAACAATTTGCCTAGCAATGGAAGAGCACGCTGAGCTAGTTTTCACATATTATCAAGATCATTTTCATCATACATGCACGGGCTATGTTCATTATATCGATCCAATTCAACATACGCTTCAAATTGTCGATGAACAAAGTGGCCACCGCCAAAAGCTATCACTTGAAGCGATTGTTGATGTGAAGCAAAAATAAGCAGAAAAACGAGTAGAAGGATGAAACATACAATCTCATCCTCCTAACTTTCTTAATTATTCACCTAAGACTTTTTCGGCACGAACACAAGAATCAAAATTCCCTTTATGAGACGCATCACAAAATGGCATTTTCGAAGAACGTCCACAGCGGCATAAAGAAAAAATCTCTTTTGTCGTAAATTTGTTCCCATCAACATCAATCAGTTCTACTTCTCCTGATATCCGCAAAGGACCATTATCCATAACTTTGATCTGTACGTTAGACACTTCTAACACCATCCTATATGTAATCTTCTAATCTATTATCCCCTCGGAACAACAAATTATACTTGTAACAACTATGATTGTATCTAAAGATAGAAAAACTATAGACTACCCTTTTTAAATATGAATAGAAATATTTACTAAAGAGGACAATATAGTTGAAAGTCGGTGATACATGATGGGTCCAATTAAATTTCCATTAGTGGTGTTTATGATAATGCTATCGATTGGATTATTTGCACACGTACAAACGATCCCAGCATTATTATCTATATCTGGTCGGGATTCATGGCTAGCTATTATTGCAACAGTAGTGCCAGTGATTCTATGGATATTTTTTTTAGGAAAGTTAGTTAAGCTCTCTGCAATAATAAATGTATCTGAATGGAAGGAGAACTTATCTCCGCTGCGCTATTATTTGCTTGTAGGGCCGTTTGTTTTATATTTGCTTTTATCAGCTTATGTAACATGCAAAGATATTACAATATGGAGTCATATATCATACATACCAGATATTAATTATACAGTCATTGTAATTGTCTTTTTATTTATATGCTTTATTGGAACACAGTCGGGAACCCAATCTTTAGCAATCTTAAGTGGAGTTTTATTACCGTTGGTAGTAGTACTAGGGATCTTTGTAATGACAGCAAATATAAAAAATAAAAACTATGAATTACTTTTTCCCATGCTAGAAGATGGATATATGCCAATTCTTAATGGATTAATCTACACAATGCTACCGTTAGTAGAACTATTCATTCTTTTAATTTTTCCTCATGTTGACAAACAATCAATTACGATTAAAAAACTATTTCTCATAGGAGGGATTATTTTAGGTTTGATGCTTGGACCAACAATAGGTGCAATTACTGAATTCGGCCCTACCCAAGCATCACAATATCGCTATCCAGCCTTTGAACAGTGGCGAATATTAACAATAGGAAATTACTTTTCACATGTAGACTTATTCGCTATTTATCAATGGTTAGCAGGAGGAGTATTAAGAACAAGTTTATATGTTTTATTAGCAAGCCACTTGCTTACAAGAAAAAAACAGAAAAAATATACAGTTTTTTTTAGTTATAGTGTACTAATAATCGGATGTTTATATCGAATAGATCAACAGACATTTTATGAACTTGTTTATACAATTTTTATGCCAATCTCATTAATTGTTTTAACGATGCAATTAATAATTTTATTTATTTTTCTTACCATTCAAAATCATAAAAAAAAGCTAGGGGGGTGAAATAGTTTGGATGAAAATAACATTGATTATAGCCCAGATGGAATAAAGAATCTGTTTTACTCATCTTCAGATATCGTAATTAAAACAACATTTAAAGGAGAACAAGACGAGAAATCGTTTCTGGTGGTTTATTGTGATCCAATAGTTGATAAGACTATGCTTAATCAAGTCGTTTTACCACCGATCAATCAACAAGAATCAGTTGAGGAAATTCTTGGCTCACTAAAAAATACGATGCAAATAAGCTCATTAGAAAAGAAGAAAATAACAAAAGAAGACATATGCGATTCTATCTTTTCAGGACAGCTAATGATCACAACGAAGGAAAGTGATCATGTCTATTTTTATAACATCAGTAAAATACCATCAAGAACACCTGATGAATCAATTACAGAAGTATCAGTAAGAGGACCAAAGGATGGATTTGTGGAGGATATAAGTATAAATCTTGGTTTAGTTAGAAAGCGTTTGAAAACAGCTTCTTTTGTTGTAGAGGAATATACAATAGGCACACGGTCCCAAACGAAGGTAGCACTTCTATATATAACAGATATTATAAATTCCGAATTATTAAAGAAAATTAAAGAGAAATTAGAAAAGATAGAAATTGACATTATTACGGGTAGTTCACAAATGGAAGAACTAATTGCAGAAAAGCAATTATTATCATTATTTCCATTGGTAAACTATACAGGAAGAGCAGATTTTGTCGTTGAATCATTAAATCAAGGCAGGTTTTCAATCATTGTTGATGGAGCACCAACAGCATTACTTGCTCCCGCGAACTTAGGATATTTAATAAAGACCTCAGAAGATGATCACACAAGCTTCTTTTATGCATCTGTTGAAAGGCTTCTACGTTTATTTGGACTATTTATTACAGTTTTTTTACCTGGTTTATATACTGCTTTAACCACTCATAATGTCGGTGAATTACCACTCCCGTTATTAGCGACTATTTCAATTTCAAGAATAGGGCTACCATTTACAGCCTTTATTGAAGTGTTAATTATGCTAGTTATGTTTGAATTATTTCGAGAGGCTGGCGCACGACTACCTAAAGCTGTAGGACAAACAGTTGCTGTTTTAGGCGGATTGATTATTGGCGATGCAGCGATAAGAGGTGGTATAACATCTCCAACTATGCTTGTTGTAATAGGAGTTACAGCAATTGCAAGTTTTACTCTTGTCAATCAATCACTTGCAGGAAATATTTTTATTATACGATTATATGTTGTGATCCTAAGCTTTTTTATGGGGATATTTGGATTTACCATTAGCTTTATTTCTATTATGATGTATCTAGCTAATTTAAAGTCATTCGGTTTTTCGTATTTATCATTTTATACGAATTTGACTTGGAAAGATTTATTATCAATATTTGTCAAATTACCTGAATTAATAAAAGATAAGCGGGGTTCAGAATTGAAGCCAAAGGATTCATCAAGACTAGGTGAAGCTGAATGAGTTGGAGAAAGATTTGGATCTTAACAATAATGTTAATTCTTTTATCAGGGTGTGGAAAGGTAAAAGAAATTCATAACCAAGCATATGCAGTTGGAATGGGAATTGACTATGTGGATAATGAGTATCATGTTGTCATTCAATTTCTTGATTTTAGTAATGTTGCAAAAACAGATCAAGGGAAAAGTTCAGATCAGGTACCTGTGTGGATAACAAAGGGAAAAGGAAAAACAATTGAAACAGCGTTATCAGGTATCTATCAAACAATTCAAATGAGAGTGAATTTTGAACAGTTAAATTTAATTATTTTTGGAGAAGGGATGATCACATCTAAACAGCTTTATGAGGCATTCGAATCATTAACTTCAAACTTTACTGTTCGTTTAACAGCATGGACATATGGGACCCAAGAGAAATTTGATGACATTTTTACGTCTTCGGTGATATTTGATTATCCATTTTCTTATTCGAGATTGAACCAGCCTAATGAAGGAAATCAGCAGAGTTCAACGATTCCAGCAATAACATTACGAGATTTTGTATGGAGATTAAATGAAAAAACAATGACGACCATCGTTCCATCAGTCTCACTTAACGAACAACATATATTTAAAGAGAGTAAGCCAATAAAAGCTGCGGTTATCAATGGTGCATACATATTAAACGATAAAACGTATAAAGGCTGGTTATCCACCTCAGATCTACGTGGTTTTATTTGGGCAAATGATGAGTCAATAAGATCAATTACAACGATTGAAGAAGACAAGGATCATCTTATAGAAGTTGAATTAATAGAACCAGAAATAAAATTGAAAAAGAAAAAAGATGCATTGAGCTATAACATTAATGTGAATTTAAGAGCAATGATGAGAGAAAGCTTAGATAGTGATATGACACAAGAAAAAGTAAAAAAGAAAGTGGAAGCTAGAGTCAAAGAAGAAGTGAAAAAAGCGTTCAATGCAGGGAAAGAATTGGGGGCTGATATTTTTCAGCTAGAAGACAATTTGTATCGGTACCATTATAAAGAATGGCTGAACAACAAACATGAAAAGCCGATTGAGTTGGCAAATGTAAAGGTAAATGTGGTACCGCTATATAGTATTGAAAAATTTAAAAGTAAAAAGCAAGATGCAAATACAAAAAGAGAAAATTAATTTAATTACTAATTGTTATTTTGCATTGCTAGTTCATGCATGAAATAAAAGGGTGTGATAAACTATGCATATAGAATGTTGAGAAGGAGAATATCATGCAGCTAACATTTACAAAAGAAGCAATTGAGCAATTAACACCTAAACTTCGAGAAAATAAAAATAGAGTGTTGAAATTAAAATATGATACAGAAGGCTGCGGATGTGTGATGAGTGGTGTCACTGCATTATGGCTAGTAAAAGAGCAGGATGCAGATGACATAAAGTTAGAAACAAATGAAGTACCGTTATTTGTTGAAAAGACAAAAATGGTATTTTTAGATGAAGAGCTCACAATATCCTATAACAAAACAGCTAATTGCTATATGCTAAAAAGCCCTTCACAAATATTAAATCCACGCATGAGTTTACTTGTAAAGTGAGGGGAAATAGGTGAAGAATCGGTTAAAATCAATAAAAAATGTTGCGTTAAATAAAACGTGGGTATCTTTTTTAAATGATAACCACCCATATAGTCTGCTTCACTGGTCAATCGGAGGCTCTCATGACGATACGAAGGACGTATGGTTGCTTCAAGATGAAATGACGTTTGAAGCACAAGAATTCCCGACTATAGATGAAGCTATTCAATGGATGGAGAAAAATATGGAGCATATTTCTGATGTGCTAGGATGAAAAAAGGCTACCACCTGATTAATGTGGTAGCCTTAATAAGTTCTCAATAAGCGGGTGCTTACGCTTTTGTTTTCGTATAGGAAGTGGTAAAAATTCTTGTACTATGGATAGGCGCTTTGACATCCAGCTCCAGCGCTAAAGCAGAAGTGAACTTCACACTCCTTATACGCTAAGTCAACATCGAATCGCTTACGCTCTTCGTGTTTCCTTTGCCGCACATTAACGGGCAGTATATGATTAAACTGCCCGTAAAAGTCCGATAAGTCTCGCTATCCATCAGATAGCCCACTGATGGAAGTCTCGCTTTTCCCCACCTTAACGGGCCGTAATGAAAACTGCCCGTAAAGGTCCGATAAGTCTCGCTATCCATCAGATAACCCACTGATGGAAGTCTCGCTTTATCTCATACAGAGTGCTCCAGTTCATACGTCGCTAAGCGGGCGCCTACGCTTTTGTACTTATAAACCAATCTCAGCAAAAAACTCATCAATAACTTTAGAATATTCCTCGCGGTTTTCTGCATACGACATCGCATGTGAGCCTTTTTCAGCAATATAAAGCTTTTTAAGCCCTGTCTTTTTTTCGTAAAGTTGTTTAGTCATTTCAGCTGGTATGTAATCATCTTCCTTACTATGAATCAATAAAACAGGACGTTTTATATTTGCTATTGCATTAAGTGGCGAAACACCTTTAATAGAGTAACGATCACGCAGCTGAACAAAAGGCTTTGCAATTGGCATAATCAAAAGGCTTGGTACCTTGAACTCTACTTTAAGTCTGTAGAGTAGCTGTGCTTCAAGCTCTGAGAAAGGGCAGTCGGCAATATAAAAATCTGCGCTGTCTTCAACCATTCCAGCATAAAGCAACGTCGTAACTGCACCCATTGATTCACCATGTATCCCTAAAATAATTGAATCCCCAAGTTCTGTCTTTAACCATTGAACAACAGATTGAAGATCAAATTTCTCATAATGACCATAACTTGTTGTTTTCCCACCACTTTCACCATGCCTACGATGGTCATAAATCAAAACATTCCAGCCCTTTTGCAAAAATAAATTCATATACTTAACTGAATTAAGGCGATTTACTGTAACTCCGTGACAAATAATGATGTAACGATTCGTCTTGTGGGGTTCAATAAGAGTGCCTTTAATTGAGTAACCAAACTGAGAGGGAATTGAGACATCTTTCTTTTCAAGAGCATCAAAATCCCTTTGATTATAAAGTCCGTATTTAGTATCACGATTGATAATTTCTTCATCTGTTTTCTTTTTGATATACATCATTTTATTTGTAAAGAAAAATCCAATGATAAAAATATACGAAAGGATAATAAGCAATCCAATAAATATTTTTTTCATAACGCTGACTCCTTTACCTTTTACTTCATTCTTATTTTACATGAACAGCTACCACACTTCCAATGTTTACAAAGTCATGCAAATAAAAAAGACAAGCACTAAGCCTGTCTAATTAATCATTGCTCTGAATTCTGTCTTTTTGTAGGATGGATCGCTTTTGCTACTTCTTCAGCAGCCATCATCTTTTTAGAAGTATCAGCATTTGGTTTGCCTTTTTGTCCTCGTTGCTTAGCCATGTTAAATCGCTCCTTTCTATCAAATAAAATATGTGTTTATTGAACAAATTATACAATTATCGAAACAGCCAAGCAGTATTTGCGTATCAATATATAATAATGAGGTGTTTAAATGAAAGCCTTTCTCTTAGGATTATTGCTTGCTTGCTTAATAGGACTAATTGGTTATATGACGAATGATAAAACGATTATTACCATGCTATCTGGGAGTGTTGGTTTAGTTTCCTTTTTAGCATCAGGATTGTATGTGGGAGTTTTTGTAAGTAGTGATCGCATAAGAATACAATATCAAAATGAAACAAAGGAAGAACGAATAAAAAGAGTGAACAGAGCTGCGATGTTCTTTTTACTGGGATTACCTAATCTCTTGCTTGGTATTTATACAATTGCAATGTAATGAATTTCCTTTAGTAAATCTCTTTTCAATTTTAAAAATCTTTTTTATACTTTGAAGTAGAGATAATCCAAGCTCTGTTTACTTCGTTCAATTAAATGGGCGTTTATAAGTGACATTGAAAAAGGATGTAGGAGGCGAGTGGATGAAAAAGCCAAGCAAGAAAAAGGATGATCAGTCAGTATCAGTTTCAGATCATTTAAATAGTAATTTATTAGAGCAGTTGAAAGCAGTGAAAAAAGGATTAACACAGGAACAAGAGGAAAGACAAGCAGCGCTTGAACGCCAAAAACTAGAAGAACGAAAACAAAGAGAAAAAAATAAAAGCTTTGAAGAACTGTTAGACGAGAGTTCCTTATCATGGAAGAATTTTAAATAATTATAGAGAGACAAGAAAACGGGGCCAAATCGGCCCCGTTTTTTAACGGTGTTGTTCGTATTTATCTAGTTTCGTTAGTTGTTGTAGCTTTTCATATGTTTGGGGATCAAGTGGCACACCTGATCCCGCTGTAGCATTTTCAATTAATTGCTGTATCTTACTTGCCCCAGGAATTACTGTGCCGATGGCATCCTGATAAAGGCAATATTGCAAAGCAAGCTCTGTCATACTATGGTGGGTGTCTACATTCTCAAGTTCTACTAGTTGTTTTTCAAGCTCTTCCTTTGAATAAGATAGATACCCTTTATTTAGGAGCTTTAATGATAGAGGTTTTTCGGTTAAAAGACCTTTTGCAAGAGGTCCACGAGCAATTACACTCACCCCATTTTCTTTCATGAGCGAAAACCATTCTTCAGGACGTCGATCTAGTAGGCTGTATTGCATCATAATTGAGATGATACTTGATTTTTTAAGATACTCCTTAATCACATTAGGTCGAATGGAAGAAATACCATAATAACGAATAACACCTTCTAGTTTTAATTCTTCAAAAGCTTCTATCGTTTCATCAATATTATCTTCAATTGTTCCCCCATGCAGCTGATAAAGATCAATATAATCAGTTTGCAAACGAAGCAAGCTCTGTTTTACAGCTTCTTTTATATATGCCTTAGAAGGATCCCAGCTCCAGCCAGTTTTGTCATCCTTCCAACGATTTCCTACTTTTGTTGCTAAAATAATGTCCTTTCGGCGATGTTTAATAGCTTTTCCGACAAGTTCTTCATTTCGTCCAAAATCATATAAATCCGCTGTATCAAAGTAATTAATACCTTGTTCTATTGCTGCATCAATAAGTGAGAGAGCATGCTTTTCTTCCGTTCCAAGTGACATACAGCCAAGTCCTACTTCACTTATATATAATTCTGATTTGCCAAGTTGTCTTTTTCGCACTTTATCACTCCTTTTCAATAATCATCTTTAAATTCGAGGTTAGTATAAAGAATGCGAAAAAGCAACTCAAAACACTTAGTCTATTTTTTTTGAATTGACCCTGAATGTTTCCTTGTTTTTTCATCACTAATCCATTCATTTACAGTTGTATACGAACGACCATACTCCTTCAATTTTGTACGAATCTCCCACGCTTTCCCAACAAGAACAATACCCTTGTCCAGCAGATAGATTTTCACGTTTTTTAGAACCATTCCTTTCCAATAGGCCTGTTAAAGCTCACTGTTGATTTTGGCACCTTGTTGATTGCAGCGGAAATCAACAACCAAGTTTAACAGAGCCTTCCAATAAGATATGATAGAATGTATGAAGGAAGAAATGCTTATAGAACAGGAGCTGATCGAATGGATCATTTAAAAGAAACGACACTCTCTTCAAAGGAAATATTCAAGGGGAGAATTATTGATTTATATGTAGAAGAAGTTGAACTACCAAATGGTAAAACAAGTACTCGCGAAATTGTAAAACATCCAGGGGCAGTAGCTGTTATAGCAATAACACCAGAAAATAAAATTTTAATGGTTGAGCAATTTCGTAAGCCACTTGGACGGACATTAGTTGAGATTCCAGCTGGTAAGCTAGAAAAAGGAGAACAACCAGAATCTACAGCTAAAAGAGAATTAGAGGAAGAAACCGGTTATACATGTGGTAATCTACAACCATTGATCTCGTTTTATACCTCACCTGGGTTTGCTGATGAACTTGTTCATTTATTTATTGCAGAGAATTTGGAAAAGCTAACAGTAGCTGCAGAACTAGATGAAGATGAATTTTTAGATGTGATGGAAGTGACATTAGAGGAAGCAGCGGAAATGATTCAAAATAAAAGAATATACGATGCAAAAACAGCCTATGCCGTTCAATACTTACAACTTAAACAAGCGCTAAAAGGACAGGAAAGCTAAATTACAGCATAGCCTGATGTAACATAGATAATTTATATCAAGGAACTTAATTAATAGTTAATCTAGTAGTAAAACTTAGTCTAACCTTCGTATTAAATTGGCGTAAACACTCGACAGGAGGTTTGTTAACATCATGAATCGTTATTTTGCTGATTTACATATTCATATCGGTCAAACAACTTCTGGAAAGCCAGTGAAAATTACAGCCTCACGAACGCTCACCTTAGAAAATATATTAGTCGAAGCTAGTGAGCATAAAGGAATTGATATTGTAGGAATCATTGACTGTCATGTACCTGAAGTATTACTGACGCTTACTAAGCTTGTTAAAAATGGTGATTGTGTCGAGCTAGAAAACGGTGGCATTCGCTTTAACAATACAACCTTAATTCTCGGTAGTGAGCTGGAAATTTATGATGATGCTTGCAAAGGTCCGATCCATGTATTGGCCTTTATGCCATCACTTGAAAAAATGCAGGAGTTTTCTACATGGCTTTCTTCGCGATTAACAAATATTACGCTAAGTTCACAAAGAATTTATGAAGAAGGAAAAACATTACAGAAGGTTGTTAAAAACCTAGGTGGGATATTTATACCTGCTCATATTTTTACACCTCACAAAAGCTTATTTGGAAGTGGAGTAACGTATACATTGAAAGAGGTTTTTGATGGAAGCCTAATTGATGCGGTTGAACTTGGATTAAGCTCTGATACCACTATGGCGGACCAAATAGCTGAGTTACATAACTTTACGTACTTAACCAATTCAGATGCTCATTCATTGCCGAAAATTGGGAGAGAATACCAAAAACTAGTTTTGCAAGAACCAAGCTTTTTAGAATTGAAAAAAGCACTAGCTGGGGAAGATGGTAGAGGTGTAGAAGCTAATTATGGTTTAAATCCATATTTGGGAAAATATTATGAAACAACATGTGAAAAATGTGGTATAAAGCCGGAAGCAGATCAAGTAAAATGTGAAAACTGTGGTAGTACTCGTTTTGTAAAAGGAGTATCAAAACGGCTCAAAGAACTAGCAAGTTCAATAGAAAATACCAATATTCGTCCTCCATATATTCATCAAGTTCCACTTCAATTTATTCCTGGTATTGGTCCGAAAACATTAGAAAAATTGAAGGACATGTTCGGAACCGAGATGAACATACTACATGAAGTACCTAAGCATGAACTTCAGAAGGTAGTACCAGAAAAAATTGTAGAGTATATAGTGGCTGGAAGAGAAGGTCGCCTCCAAGTGACATCTGGCGGTGGCGGAACGTATGGAAAGGTTACAGGAATTTAGTGAAGATGGGGGAAAAGTACTTATTTGTATTTCCCCCTATCAGTTCATTTCCTTTAGATAATTTTAGCGAACACAGATGTATCTCTCAGTGACGTACCATCTGCTGACAGAGCGTCATGATGAAACGTACCCTCTAATGTAAATCCTAATTTTTCAGGTATATTTCGACTTTTAACATTATTTGAATCACATCTAATTTCAATTCGTTTAGCAGCAAGTTCTGTTTCAGCAAAATATATTAATCCTTGGACAGCTTCTGTCATGAACCCTTTACCACTGAATCTTGAATCGATCCAGTAACCAATTTCAAAGCTACGTATCTCCCAATTTATTCTATGTAGGCCAGTACTCCCGATAAACTGATCAGTAAATCGATCAAATATAAGAAAGCGCAAATCTTCGCGTGAAATAAATTTTGCGATTGCTTCTCTAGTATTTATTTCGGTATCCTCAAGCGTTGGAGCTTGCTGTGCAAAAGGTAGCCATTGTTTTAACTCGTTAATCGAAGCAAGAATTGCCGAATTAACTGCTTTGCCATCACCAAACTTAGGGGCGCGAAGGAGTAGGTGTTTTGTTGTGAATTCAGAAGGGAAATCTAGTAAAATAGGATTCATTTCTACACATCCTCTTCATTTTTATAAAAGTATATAATAGAAAACTAGAAAAGAAAACCAACTTTTTGAGTCATAGAATAGTGATCCTCTCATATACTCTAGTAAGTGAATGACGGGAGGAAATAATATGCGTAGACAACTGCCAATCAGTGCAATGATAAAGCAGCATCTTAAAGAGCATTCTTCAATATATCTGTTTGTGTTTGTTTTGTTTCTAATGGGGGTTATTTTTGGCGCGATTATTGTAAACAGTATGAACTTAAGTCAAAAAGAAGACTTATACTACTATTTAAACCGATTTTTCGGACAAGTTGCTGAAGGGAAAGTAGCAAGTTCTACAGATATGTTCCAACAAAGTTTTTTTCATAACTTAAAATACTTAGGCTTAATGTGGATCTTAGGTATTTCAATCATTGGACTACCAGTCATATTAGTTATGCTTTTTATAAAAGGTATGGTCGTTGGTTTCACAGTCGGATTTTTAGTGAATCAATTAGGATTAAAGGGCTTTTTACTCTCATTTGTTACAGTACTACCGCAAAATGTGCTGCTTATCCCAGCCTTTATCATTATGTGTTCCGTTGCAATTGCCTTTACGTTAAAGATCATCAGACAGCTATTCGTAAAGAAAACAAGTAATTTAGAGGCCCCATTCTCTTTATTTATGCGGTATGTAACCGTGTTTTTATTTATTGGAGTTCTTGCTATAGTAGCATCTGGGTTTGAAGCTTACGCATCACCATTTTTAATGAAAAATGTAGTAGAGTTTGTAAGTAAATAATAATTATTATTAATTAATATAGATTATGTTTATTAGATTGTAATGATTTTAGTTGGACACTTTCCTTCCAAATGATATATAATAGTTTTGGGAACGCGGCGAGGGAGGAAAAGTAGTTATGGAAAACCGCATTGATCGGATCAAGAAGCAGCTGCACTCTGCTAGCTATAAGCTAACACCGCAGCGTGAAGCAACTGTTCGGGTATTACTAGAAAATGAAGAAGATCACTTAAGTGCTGAAGATGTGTACCTTCTCGTAAAAGAAAAAGCACCCGAAATTGGACTAGCAACAGTATATCGTACTTTGGAATTATTAACTGAATTAAAAGTTGTCGATAAAATAAACTTTGGTGATGGTGTATCTAGATACGATCTTCGTAAAGAAGGAGCAGCACATTTTCACCACCATTTAGTATGTATTGAATGTGGTTCTGTAGCTGAAATTGAAGAAGATTTACTAGAAGATGTTGAAGAAATCGTTGAAAGTAAATGGAATTTTAAAATAAAAGATCACCGCCTAACATTTCACGGAATATGTGTGAAATGTCAGGAAAAGGCGCAAAACGAACAACAAGAGCCTAATAATGATGAGTAACAGAGTCTAACATACATAGTTAGGCTTTTTTTGTCGTTTACAAAACTTTAAATACATTAAAATTTGGAAAATTGCTTCTATATCCAGCAATAGCTCTTTATTTAGTACATGAAAAATCATGTTTAAAGATTAACAAAAAAATAAAAATGATGTATAAAGTTTGTCCTTTTTGGCATATCTTCTAATAATCAGTACAAAAGCGCAAGCGCCTCGTTCAGCCTAGGGCAAATAAGACGATTTAGAATAGAAGGCGCTCTTTGCCTTCAATACTAAATTGGCTAGACCCTAGAGGGGCTAGGCGCTGGAGCTGGATGTAAAAGCGCTTATCCACAGTACAAAAATTTTATAATTTCCAAAACGATAATAAAAACTCCTCGTTAACGTATGATCCTTCAAAATCAAATAGACTAAAAGCAATTTATTGACAATCTTCGTTTTGGGCGGAGTAAATCACCGAATAGAGTTGGAGGTTCCTTATGATTCGCTGGTTAAAGACGGTTAGAGATATGTTAAAGGTATTTATTTTATTCACTGGATTTACGATTTTATTCTATTATGCTATCATTTGGGTGAACTTAGAGTATCAGGAATTACATCGATATGATCAGCCAGAAGGAGCTGCCTTAAAAGTAACAAACATGGTTAACAATGAGGAAGAAAGCTGGTTTAACAGATTAATGTTCTTTATTGACAATGGGGAGTAGACGATTTTGAAGGATCAAATAAAAGATTTTATCCACTATTTAATAGTAGAACGAGGTTTATCCAATAACACTATCGTATCTTATGAAAGAGATTTAAAAAGTTATCAAAAGCATTTAACGGAAAATCAACAAATTAAAACATTTAATGATGTCACACGTCTTCATATTATTCAATTCTTAAAATCCTTAAAAGAAGCTGGGAAATCAAGTAAAACGATTGCGAGACATACAGCATCCATACGCTCGCTTCATCAATTTTTGCTAAGAGAAAAGCAAGCAGACCAGGATCCATCTGTATTAATTGAGTCTCCACAATTAGAACGGAATTTACCTAAAATCCTCTCTTTACAAGAGGTGGAAATGCTGCTTGATACACCAAAGCTTACAACTCCGTTTGGCTATCGAGATAAAGCAATGCTTGAGCTTTTATATGCCACTGGAATTCGAGTAAGCGAGATGATTAATCTTAACCTAACAGATGTTCATTTAACAATGGGATTTATTCGATGTTATGGAAAAGGGAATAAAGAACGAATTGTTCCAATTGGTCGAACAGCAACTGAGGTCATTACCAATTATATTGAAAAGGGAAGACCAAAATTATTAAATGCAAAGCAGCCAACTGAAGCTCTCTTCGTCAATCATCACGGAAAACGAATTACTAGGCAAGGCTTTTGGAAAAATCTAAAGAAAATAGCACTAGAAGCAAATGTGAATAAAGAGCTCACACCACATACTTTAAGACATTCCTTTGCAACACATTTACTTGAGAACGGTGCAGATTTAAGAGCTGTTCAAGAAATGCTCGGGCATGCAGATATTTCAACAACTCAAATTTATACACATGTAACAAAAGCTAGATTAAAGGATGTTTATAATCAATTTCATCCTAGGGCTTAACGAGGCATCACACATTTGTGGAGATGCTTTTTTATCGTTAAGCAGGAAATAGATCAATGCTTTGAAAAAGAATAGAAAATTGAATTTACTCCTTAAAAGTTGTCAATGTTCATGTAAGGGGTTTATAATAGAGACATGGTTTAGTTGTCAGACTTCCGACAAGTTCTCATTTTCGAATTGAATATAGTGTTATTAGGGAACAGTAAGTTAAGAGAATATGAAAGAAGGAGGATTTGCATGGCAAATTATACATATAAACGAATTTTTTTAATTGTGATGGATTCAGTTGGCATTGGAGAAGCTCCAGATGCAGACAAGTTTAACGACCTTGGCTCAGACACGCTTGGACACATAGCAGAACATATGGGTGGGCTAAATATGCCTAATATGGCTAAGCTAGGTCTAAGTAATATTCGTGAAATTAACGGAATACCAAAACAAGAACAGCCACTAGCTTTTTATACAAAAATGCAGGAAGCATCGAATGGCAAAGATACAATGACCGGGCATTGGGAGATTATGGGGCTTAATATAAAGCAACCCTTCAGAGTCTTTCCAGATGGTTTCCCACCAGAACTTATCAACGAATTAGAAGAAAAAACGGGTCGTAAAATTATTGGTAATAAGCCTGCATCAGGAACGGAAATATTAGATGAATTAGGCGAAGAGCATATAAATACAGGGGCATTAATTGTGTATACATCTGCAGACTCAGTCTTGCAAATTGCTGCACATGAGGAAATTGTTCCACTAGATGAACTATATAAAATATGTGAACTAGCACGTGAAATGACATTAGATGAAAAATATATGGTAGGACGTATAATTGCTCGTCCATTCCTAGGTAATCCTGGGGAATTCACACGAACTGCAAATCGTCATGACTATGCCTTAAAACCTTTTGATCGGACAGTCATGAATGAGCTAAAAGATAGTGGATATGATGTTTTGTCTATCGGGAAGATTTCTGATATTTATGATGGTGAAGGAATCACAAAATCATTACGAACAAAATCCAATATGGATGGCATGGATAAGCTAAATGATACTGTTGGTATAGATTTTACTGGTATTAGTTTTGTAAACTTAGTAGATTTTGATGCATTATATGGTCACCGTCGTGATCCCGCTGGATACGGTAAAGCGCTAGAAGAATTTGATGCAAGATTAACAGAAGTCCTTGACAAATTAACGGAACAAGATCTTTTAATTATCACAGCAGACCATGGCAATGATCCTATTCACCACGGAACAGATCATACAAGGGAATATGTTCCATTACTGGTTTATAGTCCGCGTTTAAAAATAGGTAAAGAGCTGCAAATAAGAGAGACGTTTGCTGATATTGGGGCAACCATTGCTGATAATTTTGCAGTAAAAATGCCTGCATTCGGAAAAAGCTTTTTAGCAGATTTAGAATAGGAGGATACATATGAATTACGATGCAATTAAAGAAGCTGCGAGTTATGTGAAATCGAAATACGAGGATACACCAAAAATCGGTCTGATTTTAGGCTCAGGTTTAGGAGTATTAGCAGATGAAATCGAAAACCCTGTAAAGATTCCATACAATGAAATCCCGAATTTTCCAGTATCAACAGTTGAAGGACACGCAGGTCAACTTGTAATAGGAACACTTAAGGAAGCAAAAGTAATTGCAATGCAAGGCCGCTTCCATTTTTATGAGGGATATAGTTTAGACAAAGTAACAGCACCAGTTCGAGTGATGAAAGAGCTTGGAGTTGAAACTTTAATCGTCACAAATGCAGCAGGGGGAATTAATGAGTCCTTCGAAGCTGGCGATTTAATGTTAATCACCGATCATATTAATAATATGGGGACAAATCCTTTGATTGGGCCAAATAACGCTAATATAGGAGTTCGTTTCCCAGATATGTCAGAGAGTTACAATAGAAAGCTTCGAGATATGGCAAAAAATATTGCTAATGAGCTTAATATTAAGCTTCAAGAAGGAGTATATGTTGGTAATACTGGACCATCCTATGAAACTCCTGCAGAAGTACGCGCCCTTCGTACATTAGGAGGAGATGCAGTCGGTATGTCAACGGTACCAGAGGTCATCATCGCTAGACATGCAGGACTAAATGTATTAGGTATATCCTGTATTTCCAATATGGCTGCAGGTATTTTAGATCAACCTCTATCGCATGACGAAGTGATCGAAACCACGGATAAAGTGCGTGTCAACTTTTTAAAATTAGTAAAAAGTATCGTAGAGAAGATCCAGTCATCAAACTAAAAATAAAGGTGAGATTATCTATGAGAATGGTTGATTTAATTGAGAAAAAAAGAGATGGCCAAGAATTAACAAAAGAAGAAATCCATCATATCATTAAAGCCTATACTTCTGGTGATATTCCAGATTATCAAATGAGTGCTTTTACAATGGCTGTTTATTTCCAAGGTATGACAGACAATGAGCGTGCAGAGCTAACAATGGCCATGGTCCATTCCGGTGACACAATCGATTTAAGTGAAATTCAAGGAATTAAAGTGGATAAGCACAGTACAGGTGGAGTTGGTGATACTACAACACTTGTATTAGGCCCATTAGTAGCTGCAGTCGGTGTGCCCGTTGCAAAAATGTCAGGACGTGGTTTAGGTCATACAGGCGGTACAATCGATAAACTAGAATCCGTACCTGGCTTTCACGTAGAAATAGAAAATAAACAATTTATTGAGCTAGTGAATAAAAACAAAATCGCTGTAATCGGTCAAAGTGGGAACCTTACCCCGGCTGATAAAAAGCTATATGGATTACGTGATGTTACAGCAACGGTAAATAGCATTCCACTCATTGCAAGCTCCATCATGAGTAAAAAAATTGCAGCAGGTGCAGATGCCATCGTATTAGATGTAAAAACGGGCGCCGGTGCGTTCATGAAAGATCTAGAGGATTCAAAAGAACTTGCCAAAGCAATGGTTGACATTGGAAATTTAGTTGGTCGGAGAACAATGGCCGTTATTTCTGATATGAGCCAGCCATTAGGATACGCAATTGGCAATGCACTAGAAGTAAAAGAAGCAATTGATACCTTAAGTGGAAAAGGACCAACAGACTTGGAAGAGCTTTGTTTAACACTAGGTAGCTACATGGTCCTCTTAGCTGAAAAAGCAAAGACACTAGATGAAGCTCGATCAATGCTTGTGGAAGTCATGAGCAACGGAGATGCACTGAAAACACTGAAAATATTTTTAGAAGCGCAAGGTGGAGATGGATCTGTTGTTGATCATCCAGATACTCTACCACAAGCGAAGTTTATCGTTGAACTAGAGGCAGAACAAGAAGGCTACGTTTCTGAGATTATTGCTGACTCAGTTGGAACTGCAGCCATGCTACTCGGAGCAGGACGTGCAACAAAAGAATCACAAATTGATTTAGCAGTTGGCTTAATATTAAATAAAAAAATTGGTGACTTTGTTAAAAAAGGTGAATCTCTTGTTACGATTCACAGCAACCAAGAAAATATAGATGACGTGATGAACAAGTTGTATAGTAGCATATCGATATCCAGTAGTGAGGTAAAAGCACCGAAATTGATTTATGCCACGGTGGAATAGCGGGATTTATTGAATTGACCACAGCCTAATGGGCTGTGGTTTTTAAGTGTGGACTTAATACAAGTTAATAAAAAGAGAAAAGACAAGTCAAATTTTCAAAAAAACAACTCAAATAGAAAAGAAGCGATCAAAGCCCGAATAGACGCAACTAGTGCAAAAGTGGCGCAAAATTAAGAGGGAAAGATGCACCAAAGTGGCAAAAAGAAGAGACCAATTCTCATCTCGTACAACCTCCTATAAGATTCTTTCATCTTTAAATTTCAAGGTTACTGGTAGCACATGTGATAAGCGTTATCACATTTCAATAGAATAACTACCTATAAAAAATCTTTCCTCCACCCTAGTATAATTTCCCTCCAAATGGAAAAAATGGATGTATAAAGAATGGAGGGCTTATGAAATGAAACGGATACTTTCTTGTTTTACGCTTATAGCAATGCTTATTTCTGTCACACCAGTGGCATTTGCCAAAGAATCTACAACTGTCGAACTTGCAGATAAAGCGAAGTCAGCTGTTTTAATCGAACGAGATACGGGAACGATTTTGTACGATAAAAATAGTGATGAAAAGCTGCCTCCAGCAAGTATGACAAAAATAATGACGATGCTATTAATTATGGAATCGCTCGAAAATAATCAAATTAAATGGGATGAAAAAGTTCGTACAAGTGAATATGCTGCTTCAATGGGCGGTTCGCAGATTTTCTTAGAGGCCGGAGAAGAAATGACTGTCGAGCAAATGTTAAAAGGTATTGCGATTGGATCGGGAAATGATGCTTCAGTTGCAATGGCTGAAAAAATAGCAGGCTCTACAGAACAGTTTGTAAATATGATGAACAAGAAAGTAGAAGAGCTAGGCTTAAAAAATACTCATTTTAAAAATCCGACAGGTTTGCCTGAGCCTGACCATTATAGCTCAGCTCATGACATGGCTTTAATGGCAAAAGAATTATTAAAGTATGAAGAAATTACGAAATTTACCGGTAAATATGAGGATTATTTACGAGAAGGAACTGACAAGAAATTCTGGCTAGTTAATACGAATCGCCTTGTTAAGTTTTATCCAGGTGTTGATGGAGTGAAAACTGGGTTTACAAATGAAGCGAAGTATTGCTTAACGGCAACTGCAAAAAAAGATAATATGCGTGTAATTGCAGTTGTTTTTGGAGCAGATACACCGAAAGACCGTAATGCACAAGTAACAAAAATGCTAGATTATGCATTTAGTCAGTATCAAACACATCCTCTATTTGAAAAAGATCATGTTTTAACAAAGGTGAATGTAAGTAAGGGTAGTGAAAAAGAAGCAAACTTAATGACATCTGAGCCAATTTCAGTCCTTACTAAAAAGGGTGAAAATGTGGATGATGTGACTCAAGAGATTGTGATGAAAAAAGATGTGAAAGCACCTATTGAAAAAGGTGATGAGCTAGGTTCTCTTCAATTAAAGAAAGATGACAAAATTCTGGCTGAAAGCAAATTAGTAGCCGAAAAAGATATTTCAGAAGCGAGCTGGTGGCAGTTATTTAAACGGGTAATGGGGGATTTTACAAAGTCTAGCTAATGTTGACGAATAACCACTAGTTTTGTCACCATGCAGGAAAATGAAGTTCCAATCAAGAATGACTCTTTATCCAGAAATTAAGGAGGGGTAAAACCTTGAGTCTAGCGATTGAACTTGATGTGAAGGAAGCTGTATTATGTGTAAGACTTTCAGGTGAGCTTGATCATCATGCAGCTGAAGAATTACGTGCAAAAGTTACAGAGACGTTAGCCACGAATCCTATTAAGCATATTATGTTAAATCTTGAAAATTTATCGTTTATGGATAGCTCCGGTTTGGGTGTGATTTTAGGAAGATACAAACAAATTAAAGCTTCAGGTGGAGAGATGGTTGTGTGTGCAATTTCTCCTGCTGTAAAACGATTATTTGATATGTCAGGGTTATTTAAAATTATCCGTTTAGAAGATGATGAGCAAAAAGCACTGCAAACATTGGGGGTGGCATCATGAAAAATGAAATGAACCTCCAATTTTCAGCACTTAGTCAAAATGAATCCTTTGCAAGGGTCACGGTAGCAGCATTTATTGCACAACTTGATCCGACAATGGATGAATTGACGGAAATAAAAACAGTCGTTTCTGAGGCAGTGACAAATGCGATCATTCATGGATATGAAAATGATCCAAATGGTATTGTGTTCATTTCAGTTACATTAGAGGATGATGTCATCCATATGACAATTCGTGATGAAGGTATAGGGATTGCTGACATTGAAGAAGCGAGACAACCTCTCTATACAACAAAGCCTGAACTTGAACGATCAGGTATGGGTTTTACAATCATGGAGAATTTTATGGATGAAATTAAGGTAGAGTCGTTAGAAACAAGAGGTACAACAGTTAGGCTGACAAAACACTTATCGAAAAGTAAAGCTTTATGCAATTAAAGGGAGACTTGCTATGGATGTGGAGGTCAAGAACGATAATTCAAAGACACAGTTAAAGGACCATGAAGTCAAGGAGTTAATTCGTCGCAGTCAAGAAGGGGACCAAGAGGCTCGTGATTTAATTATTCAAAAAAATATGCGTCTCGTTTGGTCAGTTGTTCAACGCTTTTTGAACCGCGGTTATGAGCCTGATGATTTATTTCAAATTGGAAGTATTGGTTTACTGAAATCGGTCGATAAATTTGATTTATCTTATGATGTGCGATTTTCAACCTATGCAGTACCTATGATTATTGGAGAAATTCAGCGATTTATCCGAGATGATGGGACAGTAAAGGTTAGTCGATCATTAAAAGAACTAGGCAATAAAATTCGACGTGCTCGTGATGAACTCTCGAAAACAATGGGGAAGGTTCCCACTGTAGCAGAAATCGCAAACTACTTAGACATTTCTCCCGAAGATGTGGTTCTCGCTCAAGAAGCTGTAAGAGCACCTTCATCCATTCATGAGACGGTTTACGAGAATGATGGTGATCCGATAACATTGCTCGATCAAATAGCTGATAATACGGAAACAAAATGGTTCGATAAAATCGTGTTAAAAGATGCAATTCGTGATCTCGATGAACGAGAAAGACTTATCGTATACTTAAGGTATTATAAAGACCAAACACAATCTGAAGTTGCAGAGCGGTTAGGAATATCTCAAGTACAAGTATCACGACTTGAAAAGAAGATCTTACAGCAAATGAAGGATAAAATGAATCAATAGAAAAAAGCTGGCCTTATTGGGTCAGCTTTTTTGTCGTTTTAATCCATATGGGAATACACCAAATATTCGACTATAACGTATATAAATCAAAGTAAAATAATGCTGTCCTTCCATGGTAATTATTGGACTTCAGCTAAGGCTTGCATGATTAAAAATCAGCAAATGCATACTACATATACGAACAAAATTAATAAGACGAATTTATGACAGTAAAAAACGAACATCTAAAGCAATGTGGGGCTCTGTATGAGGTAACAAAATATAATTTACTATACTAAATTCGTCCGTTTTTAAAAATTGATTGGAATTATTATTTGTTAGAATGTTCTTTATCCAACCTTGCTTATAAACCAAATCATTAGGAAGTGAATCTTGATGGAAAAGACGGTATATATTCGACTTCGTCATCGCATTCAAGTCCATCCTAACGATGTCATTACGATTGATAAAATCGCACTCGTCGTCGGCGATAAGGGGTTGACGGAAAAACTAAGACAACTATTTATTCACAAAATTAAACCGAGTGATAAAAATATGGTGGTAATAGACGTCATGCACGTTTTAAAAGAAATACATAAATTTGACCACCTTATTGATGTCCAGACAATTGGATCTTCACAAACAATCGTTGAAATCGTGTACGAAAAAAAGAAGCTTTCACCAATCTTATTTCTTGCTGTATGGATCCTACTATTTATAGGTTCGGGGCTTGCAATTATGAACTTTCATGAGGATGTAAGTATGCAGCAAGTTCATCAACGTATCCATAAAATTGTAACGGGGAATTCAAATGATCAACCACTCTTACTGCAAATTCCATATTCAATTGGATTAGGATTAGGAATGGTTTTGTTTTTCAATCATTTATTTAAGAAAAAAATTAATGAGGAACCAAGCCCCCTGGAAGTTGAAATCTTTAATTATCAGCTAGATTTAGATAAATATGTTGCAATGAATGAAAATAAGGAGAATTTGAACAACGTTGATAATGATCGTAAATAGTGTGATCTTAATTATTATTGGCTTGTCAGGGGGGCTAGTTGTAGGTACTGGGTTTGTAGCTTTTTTAGCTGTACTCGGGATTATTCCAAGGCTAACTCAGCTAACAAAAACAAACCATTTTATCCAAGTATATGAGTGGGCGATTATTCTCGGAACTGTTATTACAGGCTGGATGAGCTTACGAGATACAGTACTATTCCAGTCAGAGTTATGGCTTATTCCAATTGGACTTTTTAGTGGGATGTTCATTGGAATGTTAGCAGCCGCCTTAACAGAGGTATTAAATGTTTTTCCGATCTTAGCAAAGCGGATTGGATTAGGAGATAAAATTGTTATTCTGTTAATGGCGATTGTGTTTGGGAAAATTATTGGTTCCCTTTTCCACTGGATCTATTTCGTGAATCATTAAAGGAGGTAGAAGCATGGCAAACTCTAAAATGAAGGATGACTATAAAAATCAGATTAAAAGCTATCAACCAAAAACACCTTACGTTTTAAACTGCTTAAAAGCATTTCTAATAGGTGGGTTTATTTGTATGATTGGTCAAGGTATCCAAAATTTTTACATTAATGTATTAAATTTTTCTGAAAAGGATGCAGGCAATCCTACTGCAGGAACGTTGATTCTAATCTCAGCCATTTTAACTGGAATAGGTGTTTATGATAAACTTGGACAGTTTGCGGGTGCAGGATCTGCAGTTCCTATTACTGGTTTTGCAAATTCCATGACAAGTGCTGCAATTGAGCATCGAAGTGAAGGGATTGTTTTAGGTATTGCAACCAATATGTTTAAGCTAGCCGGTAGTGTCATCGTATTTGGGGTTGTAGCAGCGTACATTGTAGGTATTATTCGTTATTTCTATGGGATTGTATTTTAAGGTGAGGTGACACTTATGAAATTAACTGGTAAACAAACTTGGCAATTTGAAAATCCATTATTTGTACAATCAAGTGGAACCGCTGTTGGTCCTAAGGAAGCAGATGGTCCCTTAGGCCAATTATTTGATGTGAAGCATAAAGAACTTCATTGTGGTGAAGACAATTGGGAGCTTGCCGAAAGACGATTAATGGAGCAAGCAATAGAACAATGTTTAAAGAAAGGGAATAAAACCACTGATGATATTGATCTTTTTTTAGCGGGAGATTTGTTAAATCAAAATGTAACAGCAAATTATGTTGCTAGACATGTAAATATCCCATTTCTTTGCATGTTTGGTGCATGTTCAACATCTATGGAAACCGTAGCAGTTGGATCTGCCCTAATAGATGGTGGCTTTGCTAGTAATGTGCTAGCAGCAACAAGTAGTCATAATGCTACTGCGGAAAGACAATTTCGCAATCCAACCGAATATGGTGGTCAAAAGCCAGATACTGCAACGTTTACTGTAACAGGTTCTGGTGCTGTATTAATAAGTAAAGAGGTCAGCAACATACGTATTACATCAGCTACAATTGGGAAAGTAGCTGATCTTGGCATCAAAAATCCGTTTGATATGGGTTCTGCGATGGCACCTGCGGCAGCTGATACAATTGCACAGCATTTAAAAGATTTAAATAGGACTCCGGATGATTATGACATGTTTTTAACTGGTGATTTGTCTGGAGTGGGTAGTCCAATTGTTAAAGAAATGCTTAAAGATGAAGGCTATGATGTTCACGACAAACACAATGATTGTGGTTTAATCGTCTATCGTCCCGATCAAAAGGTATTTGCAGGTGGAAGTGGGTGTGGGTGTTCAGCTGTTGTAACATATAGTCATATATTTAATGAATTAGAAAAAGGAAACCTAAACCGTGTTTTTGTAGTGGCAACAGGAGCATTATTAAGCCCGACAATGATTCAACAAAAAGAATCTATCCCTACTATCGCACACGGTGTTGTTTTTGAAAGAGCTGATGGGAGTGTGAATAGCTAATGGAGTACTTATTGGCTTTTATAGTAGGAGGTGCTATTTGTGTAGTTGGGCAGTTACTTTTAGATATTGTAAAGTTCACGCCTGCACATGTGATGAGTACTTTCGTCGTATCAGGTGCGATTTTAGATGGATTTGGTCTTTATGATAAGTTAATTGAGTTCGCAGGAGCAGGGGCAACTGTTCCAATCACAAGCTTTGGACATTCATTACTTCATGGGGCAATGGAGCAAGCTCATGAACATGGTTTTATAGGAATTGGCATTGGGATCTTTGAATTAACTTCAGCCGGGATATCAGCTGCGATACTGTTCGCTTTTATCATGGCCCTTATTTTTAAACCGAAAGGATAGGATTAAACATTGACAAAACAAAGACAGGTAATTTTAGTTACAGATGGGGATGAGTATGCAGCAAGAACAATCGAATATGTTGCAGCTGAAATAGGTGGAAGAGTAATATCTAGAACTCAAGGAAATCCGACAACTTTGAGTGGACCACACATTGTTCAGCTTATTCTCGAGGCTAAAAATGATCCTGTTTTTGTTATGTTTGATGATTGTGGATTATTAGGTGAAGGAGCAGGTGAAACGGCCTTGAAATATGTGGCCGGACATCAAAATATTGAAGTACTTGGTGTGATTGCTGTCGCATCAAAGACACATCAAACCGAGTGGGCAAAAGTAGATGTAAGTATTGATCGTTTCGGTGAGTTAACAGAATACGGTGTAGATAAAGGTGGGTTAAAGGATCTTGAGGTTGGGAGGATAAGTGGTGACACTGTTTATTGCCTAGACGAGATTGATGTTCCAATTATTGTAGGAATAGGTGACATCGGCAAAATGGCGCGAAAGGACAGTGTGAAAAACGGCTGTCCAGTCACAATGAAAGCTGTAAAACTTATTTTAGAAAGGAGCGGCTATCATGACAACAAAAACTGATAAGAAACCAATATCAGGAAATCTTGCGGAAAATGAACGGTACTTTAAAGAAAATGTAGGATTAAATATTAGTTTTGATTTAGGCATAAGAAAGCTATATATTTTAGATTACCAAGTCAATATGTATTTTTTAAACGGGCTATGTGATACTGGCTATATTACTGAGATCTTAAAGAATGTCACATCCATTAGTGACAATGAGGTAGATCATACAAAATTTAAGGAAATCCTTGAGAATCGAATCGTTAACCAATCAGTACAAAAAATAAAAACATTAGATGAAGTTGTTGATCAAGTTCTTTCAGGTTTAATTGTATTTTTAATGGAAGGCAGTGATTTCGGCTATGTTGTAGATGTAAGGAGTTATCCTGGACGGCAGCCTGCAGAGCCTGATACAGAAAAAATTGTTCGAGGAGCAAGAGATGGCTTTGTTGAAAATATCATTGTAAATACGGGGCTAATTAGACGAAGAATTAGAGATGAGCGTTTAAGATATGAAATGATGAGAATTGGAGAACGATCTAAAACCGATCTATGTATTGCTTATATAGAAGATGTTGCAGATCCTGGGCTAGTAAAAACAATTAAAAAGGAATTAGAAACAATCAAAATAGACGGAATTACAATGGCAGACAAAACGATCGAGGAATTTTTAGTGAGACAGGGATTTAACCCTTATCCATTAGTACGTTATACAGAGAGACCAGATGTTGCAGCAAATCATTTATTGGAAGGACATGTCATACTTATTGTTGATACATCACCAAGTGTTATCATTACTCCAACAACATTGTTTCATCATGTTCAACATGCGGAAGAATATCGCCAGGCCCCTGCAGTAGGGACATTTTTAAGATGGGTTCGATTTTTAGGCATTATCTCGTCTGTCTTTCTTTTGCCACTATGGTTTCTATTTGTTTTAGAGCCTTCCTTATTGCCAAAGGAAATAGCATTTATTGGTCCAACTGATCAAAAGAATATTCCAATTGTTGTCCAAATTTTCCTCGCAGACTTCGGTCTGGAATTCCTAAGAATGGCTGCCATACACACACCAACATCATTATCTACTGCAATGGGTTTAATCGCTGCAGCGTTAATCGGACAAATAGCTATTGATGTTGGTTTGTTTGTACCAGAGGTTATTTTATATGTTGCAGTTGCGGGTATCGGAACGTTTGCAACTCCTAGTTATGAGTTAAGTGTTGCAAATAAAATGTCACGTTTGATTTTATTGGTTGCTGTTGCATTATTTAAGCTAGAAGGCTTTGTAATAGGCTGTACACTATTTGTTTTACTGCTAGCAAGCATTCGTTCACTTAACACTCCATACTTATGGCCCTTTTTACCTTTTAATGCAAAAGCCTTATGGCAAATCATTATTCGGACATCTGTACCGGGTGCAAAACTTAGACCAAGCATTGTTCATCCTCAAAATGTAAAAAAACAATCAAATTAGGGTAAAGCGACATTGAAAGAACCCCTCTTTTATGATATTGTATGTTTAATTTATTAAGGAATCTTTTGTAACAGACAGTTAATGACCAGCTGGTGTTAACTGTCTTTTTCCTTTTAAGATCAATAGACGGCTTATTAATAATGGATGTTGTTTTTTTTCGCACAATAGGGATTGTTAAAGATCTGTTGGGGGACTACTAGTGTTTTTAGTTTGTTTAAAGCGTCATAAAGAACATTGCTTCTTAACTAGCCTAGATATAGTAGAAAGAGGGGATAATAGTTGTTCTTACATGGTACGAGCAAGATAAATGAAGAAGGACATTTAGAAATAGGCGGAGTCGATACGATAACATTAGCTAAAGAATATGGTACACCTCTTTATATTTATGATGTGGCTTTAATAAAAGACCGTGCTAATAGCTTTAAGATGGCCTTTGAAAATATGGGTGTTAGTGCACAAGTGGCTTATGCTAGTAAAGCCTTTTCATCGATTGCAATGTTCCAATTAATTGATGAACTGGGTTTATCATTGGATGTTGTGTCTGGAGGGGAGCTTTTTACGGCAATTACTTCTGGTTTTCCTGCATCGAGAATCCATTTACATGGAAATAATAAGAGTCGTTCAGAGTTAAAAATGGCTTTAGAACATGGAGTAGGTTGTATCGTTGTAGATAATTTTTATGAAATTTCCCTGCTTGAAGAATTATCTAAGGGTAATAGTAAACAAGTACCAGTTCTTTTACGTGTAACTCCAGGTGTTGAAGCACATACACATGATTATATAACAACAGGTCAAGAAGATTCAAAATTCGGTTTTGGACTATTAAATGGTCAAATCGAACAAGCAATTGAAGCTGTTTTGAAATCAGAAGGCATTCATTTATTAGGAATTCATTGCCATATCGGGTCACAAATTTTTGATACGGCTGGATTTGTTCTTGCGGCTGAGAGAGTCTTTGAAAAAATTAACACCTGGAGAGAAAAATTCTCCTTTACACCAGAGGTTGTTAATTTAGGCGGAGGATTTGGAATTCGTTATACAGAGGAAGATGAGCCTCTACCAGCAACTTATTATGTGGAACAAATTGTTGAAGCAGTAAAAAAACAGGTGAATGAGATGGGAATAAACATGCCTGAAATCTGGATCGAACCAGGCCGTTCACTTGTTGGAGACGCAGGTACGACGCTTTATACAGTAGGCTCACAAAAAACAGTACCTAATATTAGAGAATACGTTGCAATTGATGGTGGTATGAGTGATAATATCCGTCCTGCACTTTATCAAGCAAAATATGAAGCAGTTTTAGCGAATAGAGTTGCTGAAAAACATGATAGACCAGTATCAATTGCAGGTAAATGCTGTGAAAGCGGAGATATGTTAATTTGGGATTTACCACTACCAGAGGTTAAACCAGAGGATATCTTAGCAGTTTTCTGTACAGGAGCTTATGGATATTCGATGGCGAATAATTATAACAGAATTCCTCGACCAGCAGTTGTTTTCGTGGAAAATGGAGAATCACAGCTTGTAATAAAAAGGGAAAGCTTTGAAGATCTAATTGCAAATGATTTACCTTTAAAATCAAAGGTATCGCAAAATTAAGAAAATAGAATTAATGCTTTTATATAATTTATAATAGTAAGAGGAGCAACGGAAAAACGTTGCTCCTCTTACTGTTATATTCAGATATCTATTTTTTCATTGCAGATTGCTCATTATTAGTAAAGATGGAAATAATCGCATTCCATAAGGCAATAAAGAAATCCTTCACTTGTTGTAAGAAGGTTTGACCTTCCTCAGAGTTCAGGAAGTTTGATATTTTATCTTGAGCCTTATCAAGCTGCTGACCAACTTGATTCCAATCGATATTAATGTCCGTCATTTTATTAAAGAGTTCAATTAGACTGTTAATATCTGCTTCTGATAAGGTAATTCCGAGGTCTTTGGCTGCATTTTCGATAAGTGTTCTAAGATCAGCTTCTGTTTCAGGAACGCCATTTTTTGCGATTTCGTCTTTGATTTTTGCCATAAGGGCTGAGGCATTTTCAGCACCAACTTCATCACCAAGCTTTGCTGTTGTGACAAGTTCCTCATTAGCTACTTGCTTAACATCCTCAGGTATCGCTTCATCTGAAGAAATTTCGTAGGCCTTAATTAATCCAGTTAATGCAGCAGTTCCTGAAACTTCAAATGGAGCTGTAACATAGATTGTTGCATCCTTAACACCAGCTGTCATGAGTGCATTTAAATACATTTCATCAGTTACCCAGTTAATATTTTTAGTACTTACCTCAAGTCCGGAACCTTCTTTTTCAATTGTTATACTTGTTGAAGAAATAGCTTTCGTCCCTATTGTTGCTTTAGGAATATAATCACCTAAATATTTATGTTCTTCTTCATTAGAAACGGTGATGATTTGATTCTGTTCGGTTGCGTTCATTTCTTTTAGCAGATTTTGTTTTTGTTGTTCAGTTAAATTTTCCCCAAGTGTAATTATTAGATCACCAACCACTGCATCCGCATGGCTTAGTGATGGAAATGCAAATAGTAATACAGCAATTAAGCTTAAAACATACTTTTTCAAAGGTGAATCCTCCTTTATTTGTAAAGCAAGTGTCTTTAATACAATCTATTATAGTGTTTTTTTTCAAAAGTCAATAGTATTTTGAAGTTGATTCCTTTATTTTAGGTTTTATTTCGTTTAGATGAAGGGTATCATTTTTCTAGTTAATCAACAATATCGTATTTGGTAAAATATTTGTTTCTCGCTCCAAGTACCACCAGAATGGTAAATGCTGTCGAAGGTTACGACACCTTTTGCGTTTCTTATTTGCTGTTCACTCCTTGATTATAGTAGAATAGAAAGGTATTCATGTCTATTAGACGTATTAAACTTATTGGAGGTTACATACATATGAAAAAAGCACAAATTACAATGGAAAATGGAGATACACTTGGTATCGAATTATTTCCAAATGAAGCACCTGGTACGGTAGCTAACTTTGAAAAATTAGCAAATGAAGGTTTTTACAATGGTTTAACATTTCACCGTGTAATCCCTGGATTTGTTGCACAAGGCGGCTGTCCACAAGGTACAGGTACTGGTGGTCCTGGTTATTCAATTAAGTGTGAAACACAAGGAAACCCGCATAAGCATGAAGCAGGTTCTTTATCAATGGCACATGCAGGTAAAGATACTGGTGGAAGCCAATTCTTCATCGTTCATGAGCCACAACCCCATTTAAATGGAGTTCATACTGTTTTTGGTAAGGTTAATGAAAATCTTGAAGCAGTATATAAAATTAAGCCAAACGATGTTATGAAGGAAGTAAAAGTGTACGAAGAGTAAGAACAATTTAAAAGCTGCGACTGTTCATTTGAGAATAGTTTCAGCTTTTTGTTTTATTTAAATATCTAAAAGATTGCATATATCACATTATACGGATAAAATAAAATTATAACTTCATATTTCGTTTTACATTCTTCGGGGCAGGGTGGAATTCCCTACCGGCGGTGATGAAGCTAAAATAGCTTCTTAGTCCGTGACCCGTTAATATATATTAACGGTGGATCTAGTGAAACTCTAGAGCCGACAGTTAAAGTCTGGATGGGAGAAGAATTGCGCGATTTTGCGGCGTATTAAAATTTGTTTAAAAATCAATTTTTAATACTCTTATTTGACTTACTCAAATATCAATTTCTTAAATTAAAAGCCCTAGTCTATTGACTATGGGCTTTTTTAAAACGATAAAAAAGTATATGTTTTTAGTACTTAGTTTTCGTGTCTAGCTCCAGGCGCTGTCAGCTTAAGTCATATGCCTTCGTATGCTTATTGACCGATAACTGGCGCCGTGTACTTTTCTCGAGTAAACGTAAATATGGACATCTTTATCAAAGGGGAGGTCTATATGTTTATTAATAGCTATTAGTATGCAGCAAAGTGAGGGAACTTAATGTTTACAGGAATTGTTGAAGAAATTGGTACGATATCAAGCGTTCAAGGTTCTAAGGACGCAATTGTTTTTACAATAGTAGCCAAAAAAATAATGGGTGATATGTCCTTGGGGGATAGTATTTCCGTTAACGGAGTTTGTTTAACAGTTACAGATTTCAGTCCAGCTTCTTTTTCTGTTGATGTGATGCCTGAAACTGTTAAAGACACGTCGTTAAACCAATTAAAGCAAGGTTCCAAAGTTAATTTGGAAAGAGCGATGGCTGCTAACGGTCGTTTCGGAGGACATTTTGTTTCAGGGCATGTTGATGGAATAGCTAAAATTAGTAAAAAACAACGTTTTTCAAATGCTGTTTATTACGAATTACAGGTAGCAGAAGAGTTAACAGATACTCTAATTCATAAAGGTTCGATCACAATTGATGGAATTAGTTTAACAATATTTGGTCTGGAAAAAGATAAAGTTGTTATTTCAATTATTCCTCATACGCTAACAGAGTCAATCCTCGGTACGAAAGCTGTTGGAGACATTGTTAATATTGAATGCGATATGATTGGTAAGTATATAAAGAAATTTATTAACCAACAGGTAAATCCAAAGAACTCTTCATTGAGTAAATCATTTTTAGCAGATAATGGATTTTATTAAGGGACGAAAACACCTTTATTATTGATTGGAAATGATAAAGATGAAGGAGGCTTGACAATGTTTCATAAAATAGAAGATGCCATTCATGATCTAAAAGAAGGTAAGGTTATTATAGTTGTTGATGACGAAGATAGGGAAAATGAAGGGGATTTTGTCTCCTTAGCAGATCGAGTGACACCAGAAACGATTAATTTTATGATTAAGCATGGAAGAGGATTAGTTTGCGTTCCGATTACTGAACAACAAGCTAAAAGATTAGAACTAACGCCGATGGTTAATCAAAACACAGATCCACATGGTACTGCCTTCACTGTTAGTGTTGATTATAAATCGAATAAAACGGGAATCAGTGCATTTGAACGTGCGGACACCGTTAAAGCATTACTAGCAGATGATACAAATCCATCCGATTTTAAACGTCCAGGTCATACATTTCCATTAGTGGCTAAGGAAGGTGGAGTACTTCGGAGAGCAGGCCATACTGAAGCAGCTGTGGATTTATCCATTCTTTGCGGTGCAAAACCTGGTGGTGTTATTTGTGAAATCATTAAAGAAGATGGTACGATGGCGAGAGTACCTGATTTACTAATAATTGCTGAACAGCTAGATTTGAAAATCATTACGATTAAGGATTTAATCCAATACCGTAATCGAAGCGAAAAATTAGTTAAGAGAGAAATAGAAATTGATTTACCAACAGAATATGGATCATTTAAAGCCATAGGTTATTCTAACTCATTAGATGATAAAGAACATGTTGCACTTGTAAAAGGTGAAATTGATACAACTGTACCCACATTAGTAAGAGTGCATTCTGAGTGCTTAACAGGTGATGTTTTTAGTTCATATCGATGTGATTGTGGTCCACAATTGCACGCAGCACTTGCACAAATTGAGAAAGAGGGCAAAGGTGTATTATTGTATATGCGCCAAGAAGGCAGGGGCATTGGTTTACTAAATAAAATGAGAGCGTATAAGCTTCAAGAGCAAGGGTATGATACAGTAGCAGCAAATGAAAAGCTAGGCTTTGCTCCTGATCTCCGAGATTATGGAATTGGTGCTCAAATCCTAAAAGATTTAGGAATTGAAAAAATGAACCTATTAACGAATAATCCTAGGAAAATTGCAGGACTTGAAGGATACGACTTAACTGTTGTTGATCGAGTACCTATTGAAATGCCGGCAAGAGAAGAGAATGAACAATACTTAAGAACAAAGTATGAAAAACTTGGACATTATTTACATTTTTAATACAAACAAATCAGGAGGAATTATAGATGAAAACATTTGAAGGTCATTTAATTGGTAGTGGATTAAAGGTAGCGATCGTAGTTGCTCGTTTCAATGAATTTATTACGTCTAAGCTGTTAGGTGGAGCAGAGGATGGGTTAAGAAGGCACGGTGTAGAAGAAGAAAATGTAACTGTAGCTTGGGTTCCTGGCGCTTTTGAATTACCTCTAATAGCAAAAAAACTTGCTGAAACAGGGAATTATGATGCTGTTATTACATTAGGTACAGTTATTCGTGGAGCAACAACTCATTATGATTATGTTTGTAATGAGGCAGCTAAAGGTGTCTCTAAAGCATCTTTATCAACAGGTGTTCCAGTAGTATTTGGTGTTTTAACAACTGAAACAATTGAGCAAGCAGTAGAGAGAGCTGGCACAAAGGCTGGTAACAAAGGATATGAAGCAGCCGTTACAGCTATTGAAATGTCAAATTTACTTAAAGCCCTACATTAATTTTACAAAAAGTGTTTAAAATCGATAAAAAACTGTTTATAATGTTTTGAGAAGTAGTTTTCTTGAAATTCAAACATCAGCAATATCAAAGGGTATCATGTTTCGTTTTTGTATCTAATATTTTTTATCGACGCTTGACTAATGCTTTCGCTTTTTAGGAAGCTATTTCGTTAATGAGGGGTATTTATGTTAATACGTTATAAAAAAAGTTTTGAAAAAATTGCAATGGGTCTCTTGTCATTTATGCCAGGTGAAAAGGATCTTAAGCAATTACAACAAACTATTAAGCAATATGAAACGACAGATGATTGGCAGTTGTTTCTATGGAAACAAGAAGAGGATATTATTGGTGCCATTGGAGTTGTTTTTAAAGGTGAGGACCTGGTAGAAGTTCAACATATCTCAGTGAATCCTTCCCATAGGCAACAAGGTATCGGTAAGCGTATGGTAAATGCAGTAAGAGACCTATACAAAAACAAATCTGTTGTTCCTAATGACGAAACAGAGGCATTCTTTAAAAAGTGTAATGCTGATAAAGACCTAGATTGTTAGTGAAAGGCCAGAGATCAATTTATTGTGATCTCTGGCTTTAACTATTATTTAGAGTTTCTGGACCTTTTTCGTATTTCAAGCTGCTGTAATCGTTGTTCAATAACAGCAGATCGATTTCGTTTTTTATGCTTATGAATTAAATACTCATCCAATAAGTCACTATCTTTTCCCCATACCTTATGTGAGTCTTTACATTGCATTTTGCACATGTGTAACAATTCCTTATCGATGATTGGTAAATTGAAGCTATAGTAGCCTCTTTTATCTAGAATTTCGTTTTTTCGCTTTTTTAATTCTTTAATTAGCTCTTCACTATGTAATCCAAGCTTTTCAATTGCCTGTCTATCATTCTCCAATAACTGAATTGAATTTGAAATCATTCGCAATGCTCCGGAAAAATTCCCTCGCCTTTGATGATATAAGCCAACAGCAATTTGAATAAGACCAACCCAGTATTTTTTCCGGTTCTTAGGTGGATCAGCTTTCCAATGCTCTTCTAACACTTCATGGCACTCAAAATAATCCCGTTCACAATGAAAGTGTAGGAGATATTCTATAAAGGCACGGTCATACATACTCGTTTCATCCCTTCAGTGATTCTATATAAATAATTGTATCATAAAAGTAAACAAAGACTGCTGATACACTCAGCAGTCTTTTGATTTAATTAGTATAACCAAGCAGCACCAACGATAATTAATAAAATAAACAATACAACGATTAACGCAAATCCTCCACCATAGTTAAAACCTTGTTCACCCATGATTAATTCCTCCTTAATGTTGAGCTATTACATTTGTAATATATGAGGAAAGAGCTGAAATGTATGGGCGAATGACCAATTATTAGGTATTTTTCTTACAACTAGTTATGAATATTTTTGTTAAAATACCTTAAATATTATTGGACATGCTTAAATTTTACTCTATACTATATGTTGGCTAGTTGTAAGAATGGTGGGATATAAAATTGCAATATCATGTGAAGATTGATGCTTTTGAAGGTCCATTAGACCTTTTACTACATTTAATTAATCGTTTAGAAATTGATATATATGATATTCCTGTTTCAGAAATTACAGAGCAATACATGCTATACATTCACACAATGCAAGAGTTGCAGCTTGATATCGCTTCTGAATATTTAGTTATGGCAGCTACATTGCTTTCAATTAAAAGTAGAATGCTTTTACCAAAACAAGATGAAGAGCTATTTGAGGATGAATATGGGGAAGAACCAGAAGAAGATCCTCGGGAAGAGTTAATGAGAAGGTTAATTGAGTATCGTGTTTATAAAGAAGCAGCGGAGGACTTACGTACTCTTGAAGAAGACCGGTCACAGGTCTATACTAAGCCACCTAGTGATTTAAGTGAATACGGCACACTGCCAGTAAATCAAATGGATTCTTTGAATGTTTCTTTATATGACATGCTTGGTGCATTTCAAAAAATGTTAAGAAGAAAGAAAATACAAAAACCAATCCAAACAAAAATTACTAGGCAAGAAATTCCAATTGAAAAAAGAATGGAAGAGATCTTAGATGATTTACGATCAAGTCCTGGGAGACGTCGATTTGTGGATTTATTTCCATCTAACAGTAAAGATCATTTAGTCGTTACGTTTTTAGCTATATTAGAATTGATGAAATCACATTCAATATTAATTGAACAAGAAAATAATTTTGCAGATATTTATATTATGGGGAGTGAGTAGCTCATGTCCTTAGGTTTAATTGAGTGGAAAGCAATTGTAGAAGCTCTATTATTTGCTTCTGGTGATGAGGGCCTTTCTTTAAAACAGCTTACGGTTGTTTTAGAACTAGAAGAACAGGAAGTCAATGATATTCTAGAAGAGCTGTCACAAAGCTATAAAGGAAATGAACGTGGAATTGAATTAGTCGTAGTTGCAGGACAATACCAATTAACTACGAAAAAGGATCATGCAATTTATTTGAAAAGATTAGTTGAAGCACCTGTAAATGCTTCACTATCACAAGCAGCGCTTGAAACTTTAGCTATTGTTGCCTATAGACAACCAATTACAAGAACTGAAATTGAAGAAATCCGTGGAGTGAAAACAGAGCGTCCAATCCAGACCCTTGTAGCAAAAATTCTAATAAAAGAGGTTGGTAGGGCAGAAGGTACAGGTCGCGCCATACTATATGGTACAACAAAGGAATTCCTTGAATATTTCGGATTGAAATCAATAAAAGAGCTTCCACCTCTTCCGGATAAAGAAAATGAAGAATATGAACAGGAAGAAGCAGACTTATTCTTTGAAAAATTTAATGAAACATTAGAGGAACTAAAATAATGAACTAAGACTGACTTAGGGGTAATGTTCAATGCTTGCTAAAAAGGCAAAAGCGTGAAATTACCTGAGTCAGTCTTATTTCGTATGTTCAGTTTTTAAAATAATAAGCATATACTATTCGAGAAGTTGCTCCTAGCTTTTATTGATTATACATATGACGAAAAGGGTGTGTATGATGGAAAATACACGTTTAAAATCAGAACTTAAGAGAGTAGTAGTATTTTTGGAGAATGTAGTCGATAAAATAACGAATTATTTGAATGATACTACAATCACATCTTTAGAAAATGAAATAGCTGGCGACAAGGACTACTTCTTAAAATTGTTAAAATCCATTCGAAAGCTTGTAGTATTTTGTGAGGAGGCACTTGATGCCTGTATTACTATTTTAAGGAATCAGCCTTTTAAAGAAGATGTGGCAAACCAACTACTTTTTAAAGTGTATCAGCAATGTATTGAAAGATATTTTCACCCCAAGAATGATGTTTGGTACGAAGATAGTCGTAGTGCCTATTCAAGCACAAAAGCGATTGTTTTTAGAAAAACACCACCTCCTTCATTAGCCGATTTAATCACCGCCTTTGAAGACGATTTTCAAGTAGTTAGAGAAGCATTAGATAAAGGAGTCCAGCCACAATTTTGAAATTTCCATTCATAAGCTTTGTCCACGTGCATAAACTTGTACAAAACAAGTAAGAGGACGTGATAGCTTTGCCGCATATAAAGAAAGTGACAACCGGTTTTATCATCATTTTTTTGCTGCTAACATTATTTCCGCACCAGTCACAAGCAATAGGTGTGAGTGCGAGAGCTGCGATATTAATAGATCAGGAATCAGGTAGAATTCTCTATGAAAAAGATGCTCACACTAAGATGAGAATTGCAAGTATTACGAAGATTATGACGGCAATTCTGGCAATTGAATCCGGAAAGCTCGATTCAATGGTAAAAGTTAGTGATCATGCGCTTAAGGCTGAAGGATCCTCGATTTATTTGCAAAAGGGAGAAAAAATAAAATTAGAGGATTTAGTATACGGACTAATGCTACGTTCAGGAAATGATGCAGCTGTAGCAATCGCCGAACATGTAGGGGGCAGCCTTGAAGGCTTCGTGGTAATGATGAATCAAAAAGCTGAAGAAATCGGGATGACAAACACGGAATTTGCAAATCCGCATGGGCTAGATGATCATGAAAATCATTATTCTACCGCTTACGATATGGCTATTTTAACTCAATATGCTATGCAAAATGAAACATATCAAAAGATTTCTAGTACCGAAACCCATAAAGCACCCAATCCTAATGAAAAATGGGACAGAGTATGGCATAACAAAAATAAATTATTAACTAGTCTTTATGAATATAGCACAGGAGGAAAGACGGGTTACACAGTAAGAGCAAAACGAACCCTTGTCTCAACAGCATCAAAGGATGGATTTAATACAATTGTTGTTACCTTAAATGATCCAAATGATTGGAAGGATCATATGAATCTTCACAATTATGCCTATAATAATTTTGAACTTGTAAATATTAAACAACAGGGAACACTTAATCAACTAGACAATGATTTTTATAAGGAAAGAGTGTTTATTAATAGAAATGTCATATATCCCTTAACAGCTGAAGAACAAGAAAAAGTGAAAATTAATCTATCCTTGATAACACCAAATAAGAAATGGGAAGACCCTGAGGATGTGCCCAATGTTGTAGGGGAAATGACTGTTATGCTTGATAAAAAAGAAATTGCGGAGGTTCCAATTTACTTTGACAATGGTCAGGTTGAAAAGCCGAAAGGCTCATTCTGGGAGCTGTTTAAAAGTTTATTTTTTGCTTCAGCAGGAGTAAATAAATATGGTTAATCTCATATGGGTACTTTTAACTGTGATCGGCATTGTCTTTGCGATGTTTAATGGAACAATGGAGCAAGTAAATGAAGCTGTTTTTAAAGGTGGAAAAGAAGCAATAACGATTTCGTTTGGATTAATTAGTGTATTAGTATTTTGGCTTGGTTTAATGAAGATTGCTGAAAAAGCAGGTTTATTAGAAAAACTAGGTAACTTATTTAAGCCAATTGTGTCTAGGCTTTTTCCAGAGGTGCCGCCTGAACATCCGGCAATGGGGTATATGATTTCCAATATGATGGCCAACCTTTTTGGGTTAGGAAATGCTGCCACACCATTAGGAATAAAAGCTATGGAACAATTGAAAGTCTTAAATGGAAATTCAGATAAAGTTAGTCGTTCTATGATAACATTTTTAGCTATTAACACCTCGAGTATTACGTTAATACCCACGACTGTCATCGCGATCATGATGACCTATGGTTCATCCTCTCCAACTAGTATAGTCGGACCAACGATTCTTGCGACATTTATATCAGCAATTGGAGGAATATTAATAGATCGATACTTTTATTATCGGAGAAAGAGAAAAGGGTGAAAAGAACATGGGAATCATTGGAGTGATCTCTTTATGGCTAATTCCAGTAATAATTGGTTTTATTTTAATATATGGAACCTTAAAAAAGGTTCCTACTTATGAAACATTTGTTGAAGGTGGAAAAGAAGGCATTACCATTTCCTTTTCAATTATTCCATATTTAGTTGGGATGCTTGTAGCTATCTCAATCTTCCGTGCTTCGGGTGCATTAGATTTTTTAATGAATATAATGAAACCTGCACTAGATATTCTAAATATTCCGGCAGAAATAGTCCCTTTAGCTTTTATTCGCCCAATATCAGGGACAGCTGCTTTAGGACTAACCTCCGATATAATTGCTACATATGGACCTGATTCATTTATCGGAATGTTAGCAGCAACAATGCAAGGTAGTACTGACACAACACTGTATGTACTGACCGTTTATTTCGGTGCTGTTGGTATTAAAAAAATGGGAGATGCTTTGAAGGTGGGCTTATTAGCTGATCTTGTTGGGATTGTTGCTTCAATTGTTATTGTCACATTAATGTTCTCATAGGATGAAATTCATACTAAATTGAAAGAGGCTGGCCCGTTTAGGTCAGTCTCTTTATGGTGCATATAACAAAACTAGCGGTTAAACGTAATTTAAACATAGAATAGGAATTGTGGTATGATGGTAAAGCACAATTTGACGTTTAATATCGAAAAAATGATAATAGGTGAAATGATAGTAAATTGATGTTGTTTTTTTCAACTAAACTTGTCGAAACTTGTGAAAAAAACTGGAAAGCAGTAATATGTTAACGAGGTGAACAAGATGGAACGCTTACAAAAAGTAATTGCTCATGCCGGTGTAGCATCTAGAAGAAAAGCAGAGCAGTTAATAGTAGAAGGTAAAGTAAAAGTGAATGGAAAAGTAGTAAAGGAACTCGGAATAAAAGTGACCGATCAAGATCGAGTCGAGGTTGAAGGAGTACCATTAGAACGGGAGGAACCTGTTTATTTATTATTGTATAAACCTACAGGTGTAATATCGGCTGCAAAAGATGATAAAAGTAGAAAGGTTGTTACGGACTTTTTCCCTTATATAAAGCAACGGATTTATCCAATTGGAAGACTTGATTATGATACATCCGGACTGATACTTCTAACAAACGACGGTGAATTTGCCAATATTCTTATGCATCCACGCTATGAGGTTGAAAAAACATATGTTGCGAAAATTAAAGGCATCCCACTTCGTGAGAAGGTAAGACAACTTGAAAAGGGTGTCCATCTTGAGGATGGAAAAACGGCTCCTGCAAAAGTAAAGGTATTATCCGTAGACAAAAAAAAGCAGACGTGTATTATTGAGCTGAAAATACATGAAGGTCGTAATCGTCAAGTAAGACGAATGCTAGAAGCGATTGGTCACCCTGTCCAAAAGTTAAAAAGAGAACAATATGCATTTCTAGATTTAAAAGGTCTTGCTACAGGTGATTCAAGAGAATTATCACCACATGAAGTCAAACAGCTTCGAGCTCTTGCTCTCCATGGCAACAAGTAAGACAATTTTCACATAAACTTCAAAAACTGCAGCAAACCATCTATATGGATAATGTTATAATGACACTGAATGTTTAAGTGTAGGGGAGTTTGTAAATGAAGAAGAAACGTTTACTTATGCGCTCTATTATATTAATTTTATTAATTGGTGCGTTAGGATATACATTATATTCAAATTTTATTGTGAGCAAAGAGAAGGTAAAGGTTGGGAGTGAAGCACCCGATTTTGTATTAACTGATTTAGAGGGAAAACAGCACCAGCTTTCAGATTACAAGGGTAAAGGTGTATTTTTAAACTTTTGGGGAACATGGTGTGAGCCTTGTGAACGAGAAATGCCTTATATGGATAATCAATATGAGTACTATAAAACTCAAGGTGTTGAAGTCTTAGCAGTTAATATTGCTGAATCCAATGTTGCGGTTCAAAGCTTTGTGGACAAACATGATTTGTCATTCCCTGTCATACTGGATAAAGATCGTCAAGTGTTAGATGCTTATGGTGTAGGTCCTCTGCCAACAACGTTTCTAATTAACCCAGAGGGTGAAGTCGTACATATTACTTCAGGTTCATTGACAGAGAGAATGGTAAGGGATTTTATGGAACAGATTAAACCATAAATGGGGAGTTTTCAGCATGAATAAGGTACAATGTGAATGTAGTCATGCAAATCCGCAGGGAACACATATATGTGAATCATGTGGGAATCCGATAGGTGATAAAGAGCAAAAAGAACCTAAACATCTATTGGATATGAAATATGAAGGATCTGCAAGACGTTCTCAAACTTATAAAAAGACATTTATAGATAAAATATGGAATTTCTTTTCATCTGTTAAAGTTGGAATATGGATCATTGTATTGCTCTTAATTGCTTCTGCACTAGGAACAGTTTTTCCACAGGAAATGTATATACCTCCGACAATGACCGCAAGTGAGTTCTATAAAGATGAATATGGAGTTCTAGGTCAGTTGTATTATGACTTAGGTTTCCATAATTTATATGGTTCATGGTGGTATATGATCTTAGTTGCATCATTAGGTATTTCACTCGTTATTGCAAGCTTAGATCGTTTTGTACCATTATATCGAGCATTGAAAAAGCAAGGTGTTACTAGACATGCATCGTTTATGAAGCGCCAGAGGTTGTTTAGTGCTACTAAAACTGATGAAACAAACCTTGAAACCATTAAAGAACGATTAACATCTCGCCGTTACAATGTTAGAGAAGAAAATGGAAACTTATTAGCAGAAAAAGGTCGTTTTTCAAGATGGGGTCCTTATGTCAATCATTGTGGATTAATATTATTCTTATTTGGGGCAATGCTTCGCTTTATACCTGGAATGTATGTTGATGAAGTGCTTTGGGTTAGAGAAGGAGAGACAGCAGTCATACCAGGAACAGAAGGGAAATACTACCTAGAAAATAAAGAATTTATAATGGAAGTTTACGAGAAAGACAAAGAAAATGAGGTCTTCGCGGATGCAATTACCCGTGTTGGAGACGGAAGTGTTGTTAAGAATTTCCAATCGAATGTTGTTTTATATGAAAGAAAAGGTGAAATTGTCCATGGTGCAGAGCCTAATCTTGAAGAGGTGAAGCAAGAAGAAATTCGTGTCAATGAACCACTTAAATTTAATTCTTTTTCACTTTATCAAGTAGATTATAAGCTAGATGAATTAAATAAAATGACATTTAGTTTAATAGATAAAGAAACAGAAAAGAGTTTTGGAGAAATTACAGTAGATCTTCTAGATCCTCAATCAAATTACGATTTAGGAAATGGATATAAAGTTGAAATTTCAACTTATCTTCCAGACTTTTTCTTTAATGAGGAAGGTGTTCCATCAACAAAAACAAGGATACCAAATAATCCTGCTTTTGTTTTCAAAATGATTACACCTGAAACTCCTAAAGGCGAGACAAGTTTTGTTGCGATTCAACAGACGATAGAGCCATCAGGAGATAATCAATACAAGATGAAATTTCAAGGTGTTGAAACAAAGAATTTAACAGCATTAACTGTCAGAAAAGATTTAACACTTTGGTTTTTAGCATTAGGTGGGGCAATTTTTATGATTGGTGTTATTCAAGGTATGTATTGGAATCATCGTCGAATTTGGATCAGACGTAGTGATGATGAATTATTAATTGCTGGTCACACAAATAAAAATTGGTACGGTTTGTCACAGGAATTGAAACTGATTTTAGATGGTACTTCTTTGACAATCCCTAAAGATCAAATGAAAAAAATAATTACTAATGAATAGAACTTCTGGACTTAGCTTTCTGTACTAGCTCCAATGCTTGTCCTATGAGGCTGTCATGGCACATACACATTTCTAAAAGGAGGGGAAAACGTGGCATCATTAAGTAGTACATTTTTAGAAATTGCGTTTATTTTGTATTTAGTGGCCATCTTTCTATTTGGTGGCTCAATCCGAGATAAACGAAGCAAGTTAGATAAAATGAGTAAGTGGACTATACTGGCAGTAGGGACAACCATTTTAGGTTTTGCTTCACAATTAGTCTATTTTATTACAAGATGGATAGCATCTGGACATGCGCCGGTTAGTAATCTCTTTGAGTTTACAACAGCGTTTGGTATGATGCTTGTCCTCGCTTTCATAATCCTATTTTTCATATACAAAGTTGCAGTATTAGGTCTGTTTACTTTACCTATTGTTATTTTAATTATTGCATATGGAAGCATGTTTCCATCAGATATTAGTCCACTTATTCCATCATTACAAAGTCACTGGTTATACATTCACGTAACAACAGCTGCATTAGGTCAAGCAATTCTAGCAATCAGTGCGATCGCAGGGATTATACACCTTGTCACTGTTGTTGATCAAACAAAATCAACGAGTAAAACGCGATGGTTAGAATTTGTCATGTATATTCTAGTTATAACTATAGGGTTTATCGTTGTTACGTCAACATTTAAGGGACTGGGATATGAAGCAGAATTTAATTGGATTGATAAAAATGATCAAGAAGCTGTAATGACATTTAATTTACCGGCTTTAGTAGGTCCACATGAAGGAGAATTGGTGACAGAAGGAAAATTTGCACCTTTAGTTGAGCTTCCAGCACTTTTTTCTGCAAACAAGGTAAATACTGTTATTTGGTCAACAATTGTAGGTACCCTTTTATATGGTTTATTTAGGCTATTATTTCGTAAACGAATCTCAGCTTTGCTTCAACCATTTACGAAAAATATTAATCTTGATCTCGTCGATGAAATTGGCTATCGTTCGGTTACAATTGGTTTTCCTGTATTTACACTAGGTGCATTGATCTTTGCAATGATTTGGGCACAAATCGCATGGACCCGATTTTGGGGTTGGGACCCGAAAGAGGTATGGGCACTAATTACTTGGTTATTTTATGCTGCATACTTACATCTCCGTCTCTCAAAAGGCTGGCATGGAGAGAAGTCAGCATGGCTTGCAGTTATAGGATTCGCAATCATTATGTTTAATTTGATTTTTGTTAATTTAGTTATCGCAGGCTTGCATTCTTATGCATAAAGAAAAGGAAATCCTAAAATAATAGTAAGATCGTCAATTAAATGTGCTAAGTAGCATAAAAATAATTGCAACGCTGCTATCAAAGCCTTCACTCCAATGCAGTGAAGGCTTTTCATTATACGTACTACATACTAGGGAGGGCTCCAAATGGAAGATAATCAAAGTGCAAGAATTCTAGTTGTTGATGATGAAGATCGAATCCGTCGACTTATACGCATGTATTTAGAAAGAGAAAATTATGTAATTGAAGAAGCTGAAAATGGTGATGAGGCATTAGAGCTGGGATTAAATAACGAATATGACCTTATTATGTTAGATATAATGATGCCTGGTATTGACGGAATAGAAGTTTGTAAACAACTTCGAGAAAAAAAAGCAACCCCGATAATCATGCTTACAGCAAAAGGGGAAGAAGCGAATCGAGTTCAAGGCTTTGAGGTTGGAACAGATGATTATATCGTGAAACCATTTAGTCCAAGAGAGGTTGTTTTACGTGTTAAGGCTTTGCTAAGAAGATCATCACAGACCTCTTACTTAAAAACGGATACAAAAGCGAAAAATGTTATCGTTTTTCCACATCTTTCTATTGATCATGATGCACATCGTGTAACCGCTGATGGAACTGAGGTGAGTTTAACCCCTAAGGAATATGAACTATTATATTTTCTAGCTAAAACACCTGATAAAGTGTATGACCGTGAAAAGCTTTTAAAAGAAGTATGGCAGTATGAATTTTTCGGAGACTTACGTACAGTTGATACACATGTTAAACGTCTTCGTGAAAAGTTAAGCAAAGTGTCACCTGAAGCTGCAAAAATGATTGTAACGGTTTGGGGAGTTGGCTACAAATTTGAGGTTAATAATGCATGATACTTTGGAGAAGTGTTGTAGGAAAGCTATGGGGAACGATTTTATTACTCGTTTGCTTTGTCTTATTTGTTCTAACAATTTTAATGCTCGAGTTTATTGAAAATTATCATGTTGCTGAGGCTGAAGAAGAACTAGCTCAGCTTGCAAATAAAGTATCTGCAATCATGGAAAGTCATGAGGATCAACAACTTGCAAGATCAATTACATGGGAATTAACTGATGAATTAACTCATATTCTGATTATAAAAGACGGGGATACCTATTGGAATTCACCTAATCTAGATAAAGAAATACCTGCTCTAGAATTTGCTGATATTGAAAAAGATCCAGATCTCGCTGCTGTATTAACTAAGGACCAGAATATAAGCAAACGAACTAATCTAGTTAATCCAAATAATCCATTAGCAAACGGTGAAGATGAAATCTTAATTGTTGGCGTACCTTATAAAATTTCTGAACATGATAACGGTGCTGTTTTTATCTCGCAATCGCTGTTAGCTGTTCACGAAACTACTAAATATACAACAAAATATATTATTTTAGCTGCGGGTATCGCTATAATCTTAACAACAATTTTCGCTTTCTTTTTATCTACGAGAATTACCTATCCTTTAAGGAAAATGAAAGAGGTTGCTCAAAACCTTGCAAGAGGAAAGTTTGATATGAAGGTGCCAATAATGTCTAATGATGAAATAGGAGAGCTTGGTATTGCCTTTAATCAAATGGGGCGGCAATTAAAATTCCATATAAATGCACTTAATCAAGAAAAGGAGCATTTATCAAATATATTAAGTAGTATGGCAGATGGAGTTATTACATTAAATATAAACGGAACAATATTAGTCACAAATCCCCCTGCAGAGCGATTCTTGCAGGCGTGGTATTATGAGCAAGGAATGAATATTCAAACTAGTGAAGAACTTCCTCCAGAGGCAAATGATTTGTTTCATCTTGTAGTTAATACAGAAAAGGAACAGGTTCTAGAAATATCGCTTCAAGGAAGAAGCTGGGTTATATTAATGAGTCCATTATATAATCAATCCTATGTTCGAGGAGCAGTTGCAGTGCTTAGAGACATGACAGAGGAACGTCGATTAGACAAGCTCCGTAAGGACTTTATTGCGAATGTGAGTCATGAATTACGAACACCAATATCAATGCTTCAAGGATATAGTGAAGCAATCGTTGATGATATTGCTAGCACTGATGATGAGAAGAAAGAGATTGCACAAGTTATTCATGATGAATCTCTGCGAATGGGTCGTTTAGTTAATGATTTATTAGATTTAGCTAGAATGGAAGCTGGGCATATCTCCCTAAATCTTGAGGAGATTTCTGTACCGAATTTTATCGATAAAATAAATCGTAAGTTTCAAGGCCTTGCAAAAGAGAAAATAATATCTTTAAAAGCAGATATTGATTTAGATGAAACAATTTATGTATTAGACGCAGACAAGATTGAGCAGGTGTTAACAAATTTAATTGATAATGCCATAAGGCACACCTCTGAAAATGGCACTGTTTCTATCGTTGTTTCAAATAATGAAAATGGAATTTCACTAAAAGTTCAAGATTCAGGTAGTGGAATCCCTGAAGAAGATCTCCCGTTTGTCTTCGAACGATTCTATAAAGCTGATAAAGCTAGAACTAGAGGAAGAGCTGGAACAGGTCTTGGGTTAGCTATTGCGAAGAATATTGTGGAAGCACATCAAGGGAAAATCCAAGTTCATAGTAAAATAGGAGAAGGTACGACATTTAGTATCTTTTTACCACGAAAAAAGCTAGATTCTGATTGAAAATGACGAACAATCTTGTTTCATAAGAAACAATTTGCATGCGTAAATTGTGTGACAAACTTTTTCATTAAATAGCCTATTCGTAGGAATAGGCTATTTTTTTATATCAAACGTATTTTTAATTCATCTATAAAAGGTGAATTGAAATAGTAAGTCGAATTGTATACATAATGGAAAAACGATATATATATTGAGCTAGGAAAGAAGATTGGAGTGTGAAAAAAGTTGAATTTATATACTAGAACAGGTGATAACGGAAAAACCAGCCTTATTGGTGCAAGAGTGGATAAAGACGATTTACGTGTAGAAGCATATGGAACGATTGATGAGGCCAATTCCTTTGTAGGACAGGCAATGACATTACTTACAGACTCATTGTTCGATGATATTTACAAAGAGCTAGAAAAAATTCAACATGAGTTATTCGATTGTGGGGGCGATTTAGCAGTTGTAAAAGAAAAATATCCATATAAAACAACCGCTGAAATGGTTTCTTTTTTGGAAGAAAGAATTGACCATTATGTGAAAGAAGCCCCTGAATTAGAGCGGTTTATTTTACCTGGAGGCAGCCCGGCAGCTGCTGTAATCCACCTTGCAAGAACTGTTACTCGCCGTGCTGAAAGATGTACAGTAACACTTCAAAAAGAAATGGAGATAAATGATATTGTCTTAAAATACTTAAATCGTTTGTCAGATTACTTTTTTGCGATTGCAAGAGTGATTAATTTTCGCTTAGGAATTAGTGATGTTGAATACGAAAGAAGTGCACTTGTATTTAAGAGCAAGCCTTCAAAAAAAGACAATTAGTATAAGGAGCCTTTCGATGATTCTCGTTAGTTCCTGCTTAGCAGGGGTTAAATGCCGTTATAATGGAACAGCTAGTTTAAATGGGGAAATTCAAGAATTAGTTGATGATAAAAAAGCGATGTTGGTTTGCCCAGAGTTATTAGGAGGCTTTTTAACGCCAAGAGAGCCAGCTGAAATTATTGGTGGATATGGAAATGATGTTTTAGAAGGTCGTGCAAAGGTTATTGAAAAATCAGGTAAAGATGTAACAGAACTTTATATTAATGGTGCCCTTCGTACATTGGAACTAGTAAACTTGAACAAGGTATCTTGTGTTGTACTAAAGGAATATAGCCCCTCATGTGGATCAAAAATGATTTATGATGGTAGTTTTCAAAACAAAAAAATAGCTGGAGATGGAGTTACTTCAGCGCTGCTAAAGAGGGAAGGTATTAAAGTAATTTCAGAAGAGGAACTCTCTGAGCTTTGATAAGGTATGTAGAAAAGTGCGTAATAATAACACTGCGACTCTAATACAATATGAGTCGCTTTTTAATGTTTTTACATATAACACTCTGTTTTAGGTTTATATAGTGATAAGAAGTAACAAAAGCCAAATCTTTTGTGAATTTTTTAAAATAACCTTAGAGATTACAAGTTTGTATGCTAAAGTTAAATATAGTTGATGTCAAATATTACATAAATGTTTCAAATACATTTCATATTACATCTATGCAACTTTTCCTATTTATTTACGACTAAATAAAAGAATGGAGGGGCATTCATGGAGGATACCTTTCAGAGAATATATGAAAAATATCATCATGATCTTTTTCAATTTTTATTCTATATGGTGAAAAACCGTGAACAGGCTGAAGACCTTGTGCAAGAGGTGTATATTCGAGTTTTAAAGGCTTACGATACATTCCAAGGAAGAAGTAGTGAAAAAACATGGCTATTTTCAATTGCTAGACATGTTGCCATTGATTGGTTTCGCAAACAAAAAACAATTCGCATGCGGATTTTAGAAAAATTTGATTGGGATAAACAGCAGATAAAGGATGATCAAGTGTTACCTGATGAGGTTGCCTTGCAAAATGAACAGGTTAAATGGTTATACAAAGCACTTGACGTATGCTCGATTGACCAACGTTCTGTACTTATTTTACGGTATCTACAAGAACTATCAATTTCAGAAACAGCGGAAGCTCTTGGTTGGACGGTAAGTAAAGTAAAAACAACGCAGCATCGTGCTATAAAACAGTTGCAAAAGCAAATGATAAGCATATCTGAAAAGGAGGGGTTTTCTATTGAAAAGACAAGAGTGGAGTGAAGAACAACTCGAACAGCTTTTGAAGCAGTTGCCCTCTGTTAAAGATAAACAAACTGCTAAAGACATCTTTCAAAGCATTCAATATAAACGGCAGATTAATAAAAAGTCACGAAGTTGGATTACTCCTGCTGTTGCTACTGTTGCAGCGCTTTTGATATTCGCTTTAATCTCTCCATTTATTTTTCAAAATTTCACAACAAATAAAGAAAGTTCAATGGATATGTCAACAGCGAAAATATCAGAGGAAACAGCAACAATTGAGAATGATTCTGCTAACGATAATAAAATGGCTGAGGCAAATTCAAAACAAGGAAGTAATCAAGAGCAAAATACACTAGCTAATACTCATTTAAAAAGGGATAAAAAGGAAACATTTGTGGCCAGTGAACATGATGCAGAAGAGATCATTACAGTTGGTTTTACTGATCCACAAGCACAAAATATTATACCTATAAGTTTAGAGGCGAATGAGAAGAAGGAAAAGTTGGAACAAATTGAAGAGGTAAATCCAGAAACTTATATAGATGAACTTGGTCCGATTTCGTATGAATTAAGTAAAACAGATATATTGGAAACAGATAATCCCGAGGAAATTAACATTGAATATAATGGGGAACCAAATGTAAAATCATCTAGTCATGATATGTTATATCAAAATGCCATTATAGAAACTTTTAGATGGCTAGATTATAAAAATGCAAAACTTTATACAAATGAAAAAGAAGGAATTGAATTCGGTCAAACAGGTCATAAGAAAGATTTAGTTGTAAAGAAAGAAACGAAAAAGGCATATTTCCTATATCAATTTGACGAGGATACTCTAAAGCTTCTTGTCCCATCGCCAGATCCATATGACTCAGTTGATAGTGCTTTCGAAGCGATGAAGAAAGGGCTAGAAGAGCGTAGTTTAAAACCTACAATAATGAATAACATTACAACGATAAAGGTAAATGAAAATGGTGACATGTTAGAAATCGAATTTAATCAAGGTGTTGAATTTGAAAACAGTGAACCAACGATAATTATGTTTGAATCTATTTTATTAACAGCTAAAGAATTTGGTTATAAAACTGTTCAGTTTAATGGGATCAATATTGATAAGGTCGGTGTCATGGATGTTACTAAGCCAATAGAAGTGCCTTATTCCCCAAATCCAATTGAAGGTAATTAGTTAGAGACTCATTTTTTAGGGTCTCTTTTTGTTTTAACTAGCAATTATCTTTAGTTCTGAGCAATTATAGGGGTTATTTACAGTAAAAGTTCAACTTATGTATATTAAGGAAATAAATGCAATATACTACAGTTGTTCTGTTTCTAGACGAGCATACATACAATGTCCGTGTAGCAAAATGAGACTTGCTATTTGTGTCGAATGATCAATCATTCAAGTGGATAGGATATTATCATTTGAAACTTTCACATCAAGCCTGAGCATACTAAGTGCGTTTTTCGTACATGCTGGTGAAGTATTGTAAATCCTTCGTAAATTCACTTAATAACCATTTTATTTAGTCGATGGATTTAAAACGGAGCGTTACGAAAAATCCAAAAAAATGTAGGGGGAGAAAAATGCTAGTAAAAGTAAGACATATTATAGTGATGACCATGATTGGACTTTTTATTGGAATGATCTTTATGGGAAGTAAGCCAGTGAATGCCCAATCATACATAGATGAGTTAGATGATAACTGGGTGCAACCTGTTGATGGGGAAATTACGGATACATTTGGCACGAGAAATGGTAACCATAAAGGAATTGACATTGCTGCTCCTGAAGGTGAAAAAATTGTCTCAGTATCTGATGGTGAAGTAACAAAATCGTATTACTCCAATACATATGGACATGTAGTATTTGTTGAACATCCAGAAGGCTACGAAACTGTTTATGCTCATTTAAGTACGAGAATGGTTGAAGAAGGAGATATGGTTAAAAGAGGGCAAACTCTAGGCATTATCGGTAATACTGGTGTATCGACAGGAACACATTTACATTTTGAATTGCATGAAGGAGAATGGACTTATGATAAATCACATGCATTAGATCCTCTGTTTGTATTCGATTTGTCAAATTCAACTGTTCATGCAGAACACGATCACAAAACCATTGATCAAGAGTCAATCCAAAAAGTTCAAGATTCGACTGAAGTAAAACAGAAGTCAGTTCAAACAAAGGTTCATTCAACTTCTATTGATAAGTCTTTAAATGAACAACAAGAAAAAAATCAGCAAAAAAAGGTGATAACAGTCAGAGAGGGTGACACCCTATGGGGATTGTCACAAAACTATAAGGTAACGATTAAATCACTGCTGGAATGGAATACGTTAGACTCTGATGTTATTTACCCGGGACAAGAGCTTAAAGTCTATTTGAACAATGAAAAAAGCTATGTTGTGAAAGCTGGTGACACGCTTCAGTCAATTGCCAAAGAGTTTAGTATGGATCCTGAAGCCATAAAAAAGGCAAATCGATTAAGCAATGAACTCCTTCATCCTCAACAAGTTTTATTAATAAGTAAAAACGAATGATAAAAAAAACTGACTTTTACAAATCCTAAATGTAAACCTTCCAGTTTTCTTAATTTAGCATGAATTTCTTGTAATGTGGATAACGTCGCATCGACATCCACATTACAAGAGAATAATATAAAAGTGGCTGAACCGAACCACTTTATTGTATTCAGCCATCAAAACATCCTTATTACAAATCAATTGATTTTACAGAAACTATGTCATCATAGGCTGCTAATTGACTAGTTAATGTATCATCTAAAGGTCGGTCAAAAGCTAACATCATGATTGCTTCGCCACCTTTTTCTTTACGACCAACCTGCATAGTAGCAATGTTAACCTCATGATCACCTAACACTTTACCAACGCGTCCAATTACACCTGGTTTATCTTGGTGTTGAATGTACAATAAATGTCCTGTTGGATAGAAATCAATATTAAAGTCATTTATACCGACAATTCGTTCCCCATAGTGTGGAACATGAGTACCTCTTAGAACAAAGTTTTGATTGTCTCCAAATACTTTTACTTCTAATAAATTTTCGTAACCTGAGTTATTTGAGGTGATTTTCTCACTAAACGAAATGCCTCTTTCTTTAGCAATCATACCTGCATTAACTTCATTTACAGTTATATCAACCCTAGCACCTAAAAATCCTGATAATAAAGCTTTCGTAATGAATGAAGTTTCAAGTTCAGCTACAGATCCTTCATATTGAATCGCAACTTCTTGTACTGGTACCTTCATGCATTGTGAAACAATATTACCCATCTTTTTAGCAAGGTGATAAAAAGGTTGAATTTTATCGAAAAGCTCTTTTGTAAGAGTTGGTAAATTTATAGATGATGTAACTGGTTTACCATCTAAGAAATTTAATACCTCTTGAGTTACTTGGGCTGCAACATTTAATTGAGCTTCTTTTGTTGATGCACCTAAGTGTGGTGTTACGATAACATTGTCAAATTTAAGAAGCTTATTATTAACTGGAGGCTCTACTTCGAATACGTCCAAGGCAGCTCCAGCTACATGACCGTTTTCTAGATGATGTATCAATCCTGCCTCATCGATGATTCCACCACGAGCACAGTTCAATAAATATACACCTTTTTTTGTTTTTGCAATTGTTTCTTTGTTGAGAATACCTCGTGTTTCTTTTATAAGTGGTGTATGGACTGTGATAATATCAGCATTTGTTAAAAGCTCATCTAATGTACAGTTACTAACACCAATTTTTTCTGCCCGATCTTTCGTAAGGAATGGATCGAAAACGAGAATATTCATTCCAAATACACGTGCACGCTTCGCTATTTCTCCACCAATTCTTCCGAACCCGATAATACCTAAAGACTTACCGTATAATTCTGTACCAACAAAAGCAGAACGATTCCATTCATTTGATTTAACTGTAACATTTGCTTGAGGGATATGACGTAATAATGATGCCATCATCGCAAAAGTGTGCTCTGCTGTTGAAATTGTATTTCCATTTGGTGCATTAATAACAACAACACCATGTTTTGTTGCTGCTTCAATATCAATGTTATCAACACCAACACCAGCACGACCTACAATTTTAAGATTTGTCATCTTTTCAAACAATTCTTCCGTAACCTTGGTGGCACTTCTAACTAGTAATGCATCAAACAAGTGGAGCTCATGATCAACCTCTTCAACCTTTTTTTGCACTACATTAATATGTGCTGCATCTAATAATGGTTGTAAACCTTCGCTACTCATTGAGTCTGAAACTAGAACATGGATCATATTAAAATCCCCCCAAAGTACAGTTTAAATATCTGATAATTTAACATATTAAGGCAATTTTGTCAAAAATCCGTTAAAGCACTAAAGTACGAAAGCGTATTCTTTATCCTTAGTGGTATCTTATCTCCGAGTTCTAGAGTAGAGAATACTTATTTCTATACAAAATTCGGTTAAAGTTATATACTACTAAAGAGTTAAAAACTAAATAAAATGATCAATCTTCGGGGCAGGGTGAGATTCCCGACCGGCGGTGATGGAAATAATTTTTCAAAGTCCGCGAGCCTTTATTATTGGGCAGGATCTGGTGTGAATCCAGAACCGACAGTATAGTCTGGATGAGAGAAGATGGAGGTTCAAACGTTTAAAATTTACGTTTTTTAAACGTTTATTTAGACTTGTGAAATTGCCCCTGATGTTATTGTTGTTCTTTATAAGACAATGATAATACAGGGGCTTGTTTTATGTAGTCTAAGAACTTTCTCTTTTTCAAGTGCGATCAGAAAAGGAGAGAAAAATGATGCAACAAAGTAAAGTTAGAAAACATGTAACAGTAGGAATGCTAAGCAGTATAGCATACTTGCTCATGATGCTTGATTTCCCATTTCCGGGTTTTCCAAGCTTTTTACAGATTGATTTTAGTGATGTACCTGCATTAATTGCAGCGATTGTTTTTGGACCAGCAGCAGGACTAATGGTAGAAGCCATAAAAAATATTCTTCACTATCTCATTCAGGGAAGTGCGACAGGTGTTCCTGTAGGTGAAATATCAAACTTTATTGCTGGCTCATTATTTATTTTACCGTCAGCGTATCTGTTTAGACGATTTAAAAATCTGAAAGGTCTACTCGTTGGGCTTGCAATTGGTACATTGTTAATGACTGTTATTATGAGCATATTAAATTATTTTGTCATCATGCCTGCATATACATTATTTTTAAATATGCCTGCGATGACTTCAGAAGCGACAAGACAGCTAGTTGTTGCGGCAATTTTACCATTCAACCTTATAAAAGGATTAATAGTCACACTGCTGATAATCGCTATAATGTCGAAAATGAGAACTTGGTTAACAAACCAATTAATAATAAATTATAAGCAAGTATAACAAAAACCCTCTGCAACTTAGCAGAGGGTTTTAATTTACTATTCAAATTTTAACGCGTCACCATCGAATTTTTCGTCAGCGATCTTGATAGAATCGGTTGGGCAGCCTTCAAAAGCATCCATCATATCCTCTTCAAGTACCTCTGGAACTTCGACAATACCTTGGTTATCGTCTAAGGTAACAAATGCGATACCTTCGTCGTCATAATCATAAATGTCTGGTGCTGCAGCGCCACAAGCACCACATGCGATGCAAGTGTCTTTGTCTACGATAGTATATTTTGCCATATAAAACAAACCTCCTGAAATAATTAATACCATATCATCATATGGTAGAACTTAAAAGTTGAGAAATTCTTTTTCACTTATATCAACAGCTAATCATGTTCCTAATTAGTATTGTAAATCTGTTTTTTGGACATTTCAATAAAAAACTCTATTGATAATCCTTTTCACATCTAAAGTAGTCAATAAAATATGCTTATTTTGTAAACGAATGTCCAAAAATTTGTTAAAATAAACAGTGTAGCTCGAATATTGTCAAACATTGTAGGGTGATATAATGAAACAAGGTTATTTTCAATTTGTACTGCTAAATTGTGTTAAACATTTTAATGGAGAAAGATCTCTCTCCGCTATATATCATTTGCTTAATGGGAAAAAATCTTCACAAACAATTCAAGATGGCAAACTTTTTAACCTATCACATATGTTCAGTCTTTTTCCTAGGCTTTCACGGCAACAGTTAAATGATGCATGTGAACAAATATGGAAAGCTGGACTAATTGAACTATTAACAAGTCAGCATTATGCATTAACTGAAAAAGGTCATTTCATTTTGGTTGAAAATCAAAAAGTTAAGCCAATTCCATCTGCTTTAAATGGTTGGGAATATGGGGATATTGCTAGGGTTTTTTGGAGAAGACTTTCTTTACTTGTACAGGTTTTATCTAATAGTGTGTATGAAAGAAATCATTACTTGCCATTAACTAAAAATCAAGAGGATCTGCAATGGGTTAAAAAATTTTTAAGAGAAAATTCAAAATCGGATCTTATAAACTTATTGTACGAAGAATTAAAGCAACTGCTTCTTTTACAATCGAACAAAGAAGCAACAATTTTTATTCAAAGACTAACCTCAAGTCAAAGAGTAGGACTAACATTTGAGCAAATAGCGTTAAAGCATAAAGATGACCCTATATATATTTACTTGCAATTTTGGAATATCGTTCATTCGATTATTCAGCAGCAACAAGTAATTGGACATAAACATTTAGTATTAAAGGAGATCATTAAAGATAAGCAACAAAAAAATACGCTTACTGCTTCAACTGCAATAACACGCTCCTATTTGTTAAAAGGAATCAGTCTATCGGAAATTGCAGTTATTCGTAGGCTAAAGGAGAGCACGATAGAGGATCATATCGTAGAAATCACGCTACATGATAATACTTATACGCCAGATCCTTATTTATCGAAAGAGGATATCAAACGAATTACTGCTGCAATTGAGGTCCTTAAAACATATCAGTTGAAAAAAGTAAAAGAATATTTAAATCATCAATTCAGTTACTTTCAAATAAGACTAGTCTTTGCAATGAATGGGAGGAACGAATGAACCAGCAATTAGGTATTGTGTTGAAATCTTACTTTCATCTTGAACATTTTCGAACAGGGCAAAAGGAAATAATTGAAGCGGTCTTAAATGGGAAGGATGTTGTAGCGATGCTTCCTACTGGAGGAGGCAAGTCACTATGTTACCAGCTTCCTGGATACCTGTTAAATGGCCCAATTTTAATTGTTTCACCTTTGTTATCTTTAATGGAGGACCAAGTTGAGCAAATTAAACTAAGAGGCGAGAAGAGCGTCATTGCATTAAATAGCACTATTCCCTTTAATAAAAGGAAGATGTATTTACAATCTATTAACAAATATCGATATATTTATGCTTCTCCAGAAATCCTTCAATATGAATATGTACAAAATGCATTAATGAAAGCGAAAATCTCATTGTTCGTTGTAGATGAAGCCCATTGTATCTCACAGTGGGGGCATGATTTCAGGCCAGACTATTCTAAATTAGGGGAGATTAGAAAAAAACTGGGGCAGCCTCCTTGCTTAGCTTTAACAGCAACAGGAACAAGTGAGGTACTGGAGGACATCCAAAAAATTCTTCAATTTCGTTCAGGAAATAAAGCTTTCATCTATTCAATTGATCGTCCAAATATTGCGTTAACAGTAGAAAAACATAAAACAATTGATGAAAAAATAACTCGAATCCTTCATTTAGTTCGTTCATTAAAAGGTCCTGGGGTCATTTATTGTTCAAGTAGATTGTGGGCAGAACGACTCGCCCAAATTCTTATTGAATCAGGTGCAAATGGTATTGGTTATTATCATGGTGGAATGGATCAAGAGCAGCGAATTCTCATTCAGCAGCAATTTTTATATGATCAACTAAAAGTTGTATGCTGTACAAATGCATTTGGAATGGGAATTAATAAGCAAAATATCCGGTATGTTATCCATTTTCATTTCCCCGCTCAATTAGAATCTTATATGCAGGAGATTGGAAGAGCTGGTAGAGATAGGTCCCCAAGTCTTGCAATTACGATGTTAACAGATGCTGATTATGAAGTACCTAAATCATTGGTGGAATCCGAATTTCCGACTTATGATAAACTTTATCGAACGATTTATTTTTTGCAGGCAAATAATAATGAACCAGTCTCTTTCGAAAAGATAAATGAACAGTGTGGATTAACAGAAATTCAATGGCGATATATAGAAAATCACTTAATGGGTTTAAATAATCTGAAACTCAAGCCGGAGAGTCTTATTTCTCACATTTGGTCTGAGATTGAAAACAGGATTATGATTAAACAGGAAAAATTACGTAAGATGACAAATTGGCTTTCAACTGAGGGATGTAGAAGGAAAAAGCTATTAGCTTATTTCAATGAGGAATATACTAATCCTGATATCCGGAATTGTTGTGACAGCTGTGGAGTTGACTATACGATCTATGAGGGTAATGATGAGAGTATAGATCAAGTATTAGAAGTGGAATGGGAAGAAGAATTAAAGATGATTTTTCGTAAGGCGAGTGATTAATTTTTGTTGAAAAAGCAAAATGAACTAATTAAACAACTAACAGATAAACAAATTGTTCAAAATTTATACTTTACACAATTTTTACTACTTTTCATTGCTATTGCATTAGGGTTCTTTTTATTTGATCAGATTGAGCAATATCTTGATTTGTGGGTAATCAAAAATTATTTATTTGTCATATATGGCATAGGTTTAGCATTAATTGTTATCATTGTAGATTTTATAATAATGAAAGTAGCGCCATCTCGTTTAACTGATGATGGTGGTATTAATGAAAAAATTTTCGAAAAAAGATCTATTCCACATATATTTGTTTTGACTGCGTTAATTGCGATTTCTGAGGAAATTTTATTTCGTGGTGTGTTACAAACACATTTTGGAATATGGACTGCAAGTCTAATATTTGCTATTTTGCATTTTCGTTATTTGTCAAAATGGCTCTTATTTACAATGGTCGTTACAATTAGTTTTCTGTTAGGTATTGTATATGAAATGACTGAAACTTTATATACAACAATTATTGCTCATTTTTTAATTGATTTAGTGTTTGCAATTCAAATTAGGTTGCAATTTATCAAAAGGGGTGAAAGAAACAAATGAGTGAATATGATAAACGCCCTGACCAAGCGGAATATTTACGTGAAAAAATGATTGATGATTATAAAGAAATACATGGAGATTATCCACCACGTGGTGAAGTTCATAAAGATAAGCAAAAAAAGAAAAATCCAAAAATGAAATATCCATTAATAAGTATTCTAACCGTGTTTTTCATTTTGGTTTTAATCGCACTACCAATTTATTTATACTTCGGTAGCAATGGAGATCAGTCTGTAACTAGCAAAAATTCCTCAGGGAACGAAACGGTTTATATTGCTAGAGGAGAAGAATCAGAAGAGGAACAGGATAGCGTGGGTATAGAATTGGATAGCGATTCATCTGAGGAGGAAGTAGAAGCTGAGCCTGTAGATGGAAATGAAACCAATGATAATGATAGTGGAACAACTAGCGCTACCGAGGCCGATTCAACTGAAAAGGATTACTCAAACCAGAAAAATCAAGATAATACAGATAGTGCTACGGAAAAACCTACAAATGATTCAGATACCGTTCAATCTGATGAGACCGACTATACTGAAATAAAAACACACAAAGTTGCTGCCGATGAGACTCTTTTTAAAATTGCGATTAAGTATTATAAGAGTCGTTCCGGAGAAGAGATTATTCGTCAATATAATGGGATAGAGGCAAATAATATTTATGAGGGGCAAATTTTGAAAATACCTATAAAATAGCTATTCTTTGTTAGTTTTTTTAAAAGGAACCTATTCATATATATGTGGACGACTTCATACAATGTAGTAACAATAAGAACCGTTGTATGAGAGGAAGTGGTTAATATAGAAACGAGGATTCAACTGCTGAATGGTCATACTGACGAACCAACAAAGAAAATGCTTCATCATCTAGTTGAGCGCAAAAAAAAGCTTGAAACATATAAAAATAAATGCTTTCAGGCACAATTCATCACCTTTATCTTATTAATGGGATTTATTGTCTACTTATATGCATTTATTATCAAACCTACAGGTGGTCAACTGGAGGTGATATTTCATACATTGTTTGATGGTACTTATCACATATTGGTTGTCTTACTAATCGTGGGTGGGTATGCAACAGCACAGTTTTATAAAAAGAAAGAAGAAAAAGCTGAAACGGAATATCATAATCTAAGATGTGAAGTAATAAGAAAAAGCACAGAATTATGGCCACAACCTATACAATGGGAAAAACGCCATGAAGTTTTTTCAATGATGAAGAATGAATTTGATATAAATTTGTTTCATGAAAGTAAATGAAATGGTTCAAAAGTATCTAGAAAAAAGATAGACAGTCAGATTTTACAACTCATAAGCCTACCCCTTCTTTTCATAAAGTAGAATGGAAGGGTTTTTTCGTTCACTGTTATTTTATGTTATAATCCATCTTTACAATCATTCAATGATTAATATTTATCTCTTTTATTGTATACAGAATGCTGAGGTGTTTTCCTTGCTAATAAAAATCATTTTTGTCTTTTGTTTCATACTTTTTGCATTAATTATAATCATGCTGTTCAAAGCGAAGGAAAATCGTTTAACAAAACATACGCTTTTATTTGATGAATTTCCAAAAAGTTTCGACACATTCAGGATATTTTTTATTTCTGATATTCATAGAAGAACCATTTCTAAAAAAATGTTAGAAATGGTTCCGGATTCAATTAATCTTGTTGTGATAGGTGGAGATTTAACTGAAGCAGGTGTACCTTTTCAGAAAGTTGAGAAAAATTTAAATGTATTAAAAAAGATTGCGCCAATTTATTTTGTATTGGGCAATAACGATTATGAAGTAGGAAAAGACAAGCTTGAATACCTTTTAACAAAACATGGTGTTACGATACTAAATAATTCGTCTGCCACCATAACTTCAAACACTGGTGAAAAACTGATTTTGTTAGGAGTAGAGGATATGAGTGAGGACAGAGATAGACTTGATATAACATTGGATCATTTACCAGAAGGTGACTTTAGACTATTAATTAGTCATAACCCAGATATTTATCACAAGTTAAAGAAGGCAGACAACATATCATTAATCTTAAGTGGGCATACACATGGTGGTCAAATCCGTATATTTGGTTTAGGATTATATGAAAAGGGGAAACTTCACAATCTAAAAAAGGCTTCACTTTTAATTAGTAATGGATACGGAACATCAGGGATTCCACTTAGACTAGGTGCTCCTGCTGAAGCACATTTTATCCAATTGAAGCATACTAGTTTACATAATGAATAGGACAATTTATTGATATGATAGAATAGACCATGCTTACATACAGCATGGTCTATTCTATAGCTTGACTTAATTTTACATGTGGTAAAGGATTCGATATAATTTTATAAAGGGTTTTCACTTTTTGGGGGATTTACTATGTCTAAGCAAGAAGGCAAGTATAATATAAAAGCTGTTACTACTCTACTCGGTATCCAAGCGGGTACTCTAAGAGCATGGGAACGGCGCTATAAAATGATCGCACCTAAACGAAACGAGTCAGGTCATCGTTTATATACTGAAGAGCACATTAGTACGTTAAAATGGTTAATTGATAAAGTGAATAAAGGGTTTACGATAAGTCAGGCTGTCAATTTGTTAGAGAATAGTCTAGCACCATTACATCACGATATTGAGATTGGGACTAGAGTAGAGGAAGCAGATCTATCTGTGGAACTCATGGACAAGCTCCTTCAATCACTTCTGAATTTCGATGAAAACCAAGCTAATGAACGTTTAAATAAGGCTTTTAGTCTATATACTGTTGATAAAGTTGTTATCGAAATGCTAGGGGAATTACTCGTGAAAATTGACGATCAAATAAGAGAAGGCAACATAACAACTCCTCAAAAACAATTTGCTTTTTCGTTTTTACGGTCGCGCATCGGGATGATTTTGCATACACTACCAGGAATTGGATTGTTGCCTAAGGTAGTTGCTGTCTGTGGTCCAGAAGAATCATATGAACTAGGATTGCTAACCTTTACTGTGTTTTTGCGGATTATGGGATTTGAAGTAATATACATAGGAGCGTGTCTTGTAGATGATGATTTCGAAATTGTCCTAGAAAAAGTCAAACCAAGGTTTCTGTTTTTATCATGTGATTCAGACGGAAATGCGAAAAAAACCTTGGATCTTGTTGAAACTCTTTCTTCAAAATATAAGCAATTACAAATTGGTTTATACGGAAAAGCTTTTAGTAAAACAATGAATGCTCAGTATGATAAACATCTGTTAGGTCAAAGTAAACAACAATGGGAAAAATGGTTGAAGGAAAAATTAGGGCATTAAAATCAAGATTTTAAACTTGTCTTAATTATGTACAGAGTGTAAACTGTTAAAAAATATTAGAACCATCTCATATAAAAATCATATTATGATTGTATATAGAGCGTTCTGACGGCAGGAGGGTATGGGATGCGGCTAGAGCGACTGAACTATGATAAGATAAAAATTTTCTTAACAACAGATGATTTGAAAGACAGAGGACTAACGAAAGAAGATCTCTGGAAAGACTCTTTAAAAGTTCATCAATTATTTAGGGATATGATGAATGAAGCAAGCGTGGAATTGGGCTTTGAGGCGCATGGACCTATAGCTGTCGAAGTGTATTCACTTCATGCTCAAGGGATGGTTGTTATTGTCACAAATAGTCAAGAAAACGACGAGATTGATGATGATTTTTCTGATGATTATATAGAAATGCAAGTTAAATTAGATGAAAGCTTTGACGTTATCTATGAATATGAATCATTTGAAGATATCATTCAACTTTCAAATTGTCTATATCAGCAAAATGTTTTTGAAGGTATGATCATATTTTTTCAAGAACGTTATTACTTACTCTTAAGTGACGATCAGCAAATTGAACTTGATGACTTAGTCTCGATATTAGCTGAATATGGAAGTCCTTCGACCTTAACCGTCCATAGATTAAAAGAATACGGTAAAATCATAATGGAAGATAATGCGATTCAACAAATCTATTATCATTTTTGGAATAAGAGCAAAGAACAAAAATGAAAAAATCCTCTTTAAGGATTGCGTCGATAAAGGCTTCTTAGTGAATTATTTCAAACTATTAAAAAACGACATATAAAAAAATATGTCGTTTTTTTCGTTTTTAAAGTAGTGTGGAAAAGATATAATAAGTTACTGAATTCTAGTTATAATAAACTAAATGGTCAAAATCTACATACGTTAATCTAGTTAATATTGAAATCGTTTACGCAATGAAATGAAAATCTTATAATTATGATTTTTCTTCTTTGCATAAACATTTTTAAAGTGTATACTAATGTCTGAAAGGTGGACATTCTTTCATTTACTGATAAGATTTAGGAGGTTAGCTTAAATGGTAGCCGAGAAAAACACCGGTGCTAAAAATGATAAACTTGATGTGTTGAAATCCACACAAACGGTGATACATAATGCTCTTGAAAAACTAGGGTATCCTGAAGAAGTATACGAATTATTAAAAGAACCAATTAGATTGATGACAGTAAAAATTCCCGTTCGCATGGATGATGGTTCAGTCAAAATCTTTACTGGCTATCGTGCACAACATAATGATGCAGTCGGTCCAACAAAAGGTGGAATTAGATTTCATCCAAATGTAACAGAAAAAGAAGTGAAAGCTCTTTCCATATGGATGAGTTTGAAATGTGGAATTGTTGATCTTCCATATGGTGGAGGTAAGGGTGGAATTGTTTGTGATCCAAGAGATATGTCGTTTAGAGAACTAGAGAGATTAAGTCGTGGCTATGTTCGTGCGATTAGTCAGATTGTAGGTCCGACTAAAGATATTCCTGCTCCTGATGTTTTTACTAATTCTCAAATTATGGCTTGGATGATGGATGAATACAGCCGAATTGATGAATTTAACTCTCCTGGATTTATAACTGGAAAGCCTTTAGTCTTAGGTGGTTCACATGGACGTGAATCTGCAACGGCAAAAGGAGTTACAATCTGTATTCGTGAAGCAGCAAAGAAGAAGGGTATAAAGCTTGAGGGTGCGAGAGTTGTTGTACAAGGCTTTGGTAACGCTGGAAGTTTCCTTTCGAAATTCATGCATGATGCTGGAGCGAAAATAGTTGGGATTTCTGATGCTTATGGTGGACTACATGATCCTAATGGTTTAGATATTGATTATTTACTTGATCGTCGTGATAGCTTTGGTACAGTAACAAAGCTGTTTAATGATACAATTACAAATAAAGAATTACTTGAACTTGATTGTGATATTCTTGTACCAGCAGCAATCGAGAATCAGATAACTGAAGAAAATGCTGGGAATATTAGAGCAAGCATTGTTGTAGAGGCTGCAAATGGGCCAACAACATTGGAAGGGACTAGAATCCTTTCTGAACGTGGTATTCTTTTAGTCCCAGACGTTTTAGCAAGTGCTGGTGGCGTAACAGTTTCTTATTTTGAGTGGGTTCAAAATAACCAGGGCTACTATTGGACTGAAGAAGAAGTGGAAGAAAAGCTAGAAACTGTAATGGTGAAATCGTTTAATAATATTTATGATACAAGCCAAAATCGAAGAGTTGACATGCGCTTAGCTGCCTATATGGTTGGTGTGAGAAAAATGGCAGAGGCTTCTAGATTCAGAGGCTGGATCTAAGGTTTTCTATTTGCAACAGATTGAAAAATCTCCTATCATGTTTGATAGGAGATTTTTTTTGTAGGCTCTATTTAAGCTCACTGTTGATTTTTGCACTTTGTTGATTGGATCGGAAATTTTACTTAGAGGTAATTTCTTAGCTTAAGGAGTTTCATAATATATAAAAATTAAAATAATTATAAATAATACAGGAGTGGGGAATTGTGATTAAGGAAGATACTATAATTGTCGGTGGGGGCCCTTGTGGTCTATCTGCTGCGATCGCTTTAGAACAAACAGAGAAAAAGCCTCTAGTGATTGAAAAAGGAAATATTGTAAATGCTATTTACAATTATCCTACACATCAAACGTTTTTTAGTTCAAGTGAGAAACTTGAAATAGGTGATGTCCCATTTATTACAGAAAATCGAAAGCCATTTCGAAACCAGGCATTAGCCTATTATCGGGAAGTGGTACGTAGAAAAGAGATTCGCATTCATTCGTTTGAAACCGTCGAAAGTGTTGAAAAAAAGGGTAAATACTTTATCGTTTATACCGATAAAGAGGTTTATGAAGCAAAAAATATCATAATTGCGACAGGCTATTATGACCATCCCAATTATATGAATATCCCTGGTGAGGATTTACCGAAGGTATTTCATTATTTTAAAGAAGGACATCCCTATTTTAATAAAGATGTTGTTGTTATTGGTGGGAAAAATTCAAGTGTTGATGCGGCTTTAGAGCTAGTAAAAGCAGGTGCAAGGGTTACTGTGCTATATCGAGGAAATGAATATTCGCCTAGTATTAAGCCGTGGATTTTACCAGAATTCGAAGCACTTGTTCGAAATGGTACAATTACGATGGAATTTCAAGCGAATGTTACTGAAATAAGTGAACATTCATTAAAATTTCAAGTCAATGGACAAACAAAAGAAATAAAAAATGATTTTGTTTTTGCTATGACAGGCTATCATCCCGACCATCAGTTTTTAACAAAAATGGGTGTATCGATCGATCGAGAGACTGGTAGGCCAACCTATAATTCTGAAACGATGGAAACTAATATTGAAGGTATTTTTATTGCTGGTGTTATTGCAGCAGGAAATAATGCAAACGAAATATTTATTGAAAATGGACGTTTTCATGGTCAACTTATCTACAGTGCAATTCAACAAAGAAACTAAGAGAAAAAGTGAGAGATGCATGTTGCGCACCTCTCACTTTTGCAATATTCACCATTTTAACCGACGATTTATATCGAAAATATCTTTTCTAGTTCTTTACGATCAGTTGTTGTTTCTAATGCGATCATCAGCTTTAGTCTAGCCTTTTGACCATTTAAACCATTGCTAAAAATCATTCCGAGTTCCCTCAGGTGTCTGCCTCCGCCTTCATAACCGTAAATATCTTGAACAATACCATTAAAGCAGCGGGATACAAGAACTATTGGTACACCTTTATTTAATAAATTTTTCAAGCTAGGAAGGAGCATTGGTGGTAAATTTCCTTGTCCTAATGCCTCAATAACCAGCCCATCAAGTTGTAACAGGTCAATTGCATGGAAAAGAGAATCATCCATTCCAGCAAAAGCTTTAAGTAAAAGTACGTTTTTATCAAGATTAGCAACATGTAATGGTTTGTTGATTACTGGTTTGTGGTGGAAAAACACACCACCCTTATTTACAATTCCAATTGGGCCGTATTGTGGACTTTGGAAGGTTGCAACATTGCTAGTGTGTGTTTTTGTTACATTTTTTGCTGTGTGTATTTCATCATTCATAACGACAAGAACACCCATATTCTTAGCGTTTTCGGATATTGCAACCTTTAATGAAGATAAAAGATTGTACAACCCATCAGATCCTAATTCATTACTTGATCTCATCGCTCCAGTTAAAACAATTGGAATAGGTAATGATAATGTCACATCAAGAAAAAATGCAGTTTCTTCTAGTGTATCTGTGCCGTGCGTAATAACAACTCCATCGAGATTATGATTCTTTCTATTTTCTTCAATATAATTTTTAATTTGCAGCATGTTAATTGGCGTAATATGTGGTGATGGTAAATGGAATAGCTCTGTTGATATTATATTAATATCAGGAACTTCTTTAATATGATCGACGAGAGGATTTTTTTCACCAGGCTTTACTTCACCAGTCTTTTCATCTTCTTTCATAGAAATTGTCCCGCCTGTATGAATTAATAGTATATTTTTCATCGTTGAATCCTCCATGTATGTGCTAGAATAAATGTTCTGTTTAAATGACGTTTAGTCATTTTCAATTTTACGATAACATGATACGATTAAAAAAGTGAATCGTCTATAGAAAATTCGTTTTTAATCCTATTTATTATTACTTATACATAAATCATTTCGATATGTATATATTTGATTTAAGGTTTATTAATGCTAGTTTAATCGAAAGATTTTCATTTAGAAAAGAGGCCTGTGAATGATTGCGATTATTTCTGCGGGCATCGCCCCAGGTCTTGCTTTATTATGCTATTTTTATTTGAAAGATCAATACGAATCTGAGCCTATTTATATGGTGCTACGTTCGTTTATTTTCGGGGCACTGCTTGTTTTTCCAATTATGTTTATTCAATATGTTTTAGAAACTGAATCAGTTTTTCCATCTAAAATCCTATATACGTTTGTTGCAGTTGGGTTTCTTGAAGAATTTTTTAAATGGTTCATCTTGTTCTTTACAATCTATCAGCACGTCCATTTCAATGAACATTATGATGGGATCGTATATGGTGTATCTGTCTCACTAGGATTTGCTACATTAGAAAATATCGTCTATTTATTTGCGAATGGAGTTGAGTACGCCTTTGGTCGGGCAATTTTACCTGTTTCAAGTCACGCCTTATTTGGTGTCTTAATGGGTTATTATTTAGGAAAAGGTAAATTCTCAATTGGTGATAATCGAACAAAGTGGATTTTGTTTTCTTGCATAATCCCAATCTTACTACATTCTATGTATGATTCTATTTTATTAAGCTATATGAATTGGCGCTATATCATGCTTCCGTTTATGCTATTTCTATGGTGGTTCGCGTTACATAAAGCTAAAAAAGCAAGAGTGAAGATAATTGATTCTAAGCTGCCCTAGTGCAGCTTTTTTTGTCGTTATTTTATTAACTTTCCAACCGATTTTCATCCATAAAACTAAATCAAGTATTAATTGTTCATAATGCCATGAATTGTTTAAATTGGTTGTCACATAATTTAGTATGAATAAAATACCAAAGACTACAAAAAATACGTTTAAGCATTTACATCTACTTGAGGAGGCAGCAACATGAAAAACATGCGCATAATGTTGATGGTAGCAGTAGTAACTTTTACATCCGTCACATTTCAATTTTTTTCAATACATGTCCCAGAGGCACATGCTTTTTCAGAACAAACTATTCAAAGAGGTGCAACGGGTAGTGATGTTATTGAATTGCAGTCAAGACTTCAATATAACGGGTATTACCATGGAACTATTGATGGAGTTTATGGATGGAGTACGTATTGGGCAGTACGAAATTTTCAGCATATGTTTGGTTTAGATGAAGTTGATGGCCTAGTTGGTCAAAAAACGAAGGATATGCTAAGAAATTCTACCAAGTTCTATAAAGATTTTGTTTATAAACAAATTAATGAAGGGAAAAAATTCACACACTATGGTGGGGTCCCATTAGCTCAACAGACTGCGCCTAGTGAACAACAGATACAAAAGGCAAGACAAATAGCAGAACAAAGAAAACAACAGCGTGAGCAAAAATACAAAGCACAAGCAAAAGAACAGCAAGCCCAGCAGAATCAGCAAGCCCAGCAAAAACAGCAAGAACAACAAAAACAGCAAGCTCAACAGAATCAGCAAGAACAACAAAAACAGCAAGCTCAACAGAATCAGCAAGAACAACAAAAACAGCAAGCTCAACAGAATCAGCAAGCACAACAAAAACAGCAAGCTCAACAGAATCAGCAAGCACAACAAAAGCAGCAAGCTCAGCAGAATCAGCAAGAACAACAAAAACAGCAAGCTCAACAGAATCAGCAAGCACAACAAAAGCAGCAAGCTCAGCAGAATCAGCAAGAACAACAAAAACAGCAAGCACAACAGAATCAGCAAGCACAGCAAAAGCAACAGGCACAACAGAATCAGGAAGCACAAAATAAAGCAACTCAAAACAAAGAACAAAAGGAGTCAACTGCAGTTAATTTACCAGGTGGTTATTCACAAAATGATATTCAATTAATGTCAAATGCGGTATATGGGGAGTCCAGGGGTGAACCGTACATCGGACAGGTAGCAGTTGCAGCTGTTATTTTAAATCGTGTTAACAGTGCTACATTCCCTAATACAGTAGCAGGTGTTATCTTTGAGCCTCGAGCTTTTACTGCAGTCGCAGATGGGCAAATTTGGCTCACACCTAATGAACAAGCTAAGAAGGCTGTGTTAGATGCAATTAATGGGTTTGATCCAACTGAAGGAGCCATTTATTATTTTAACCCTGATACAGCAACTAGTTCATGGATTTGGGGCAGACCACAAATTAAACGGATTGGAAAGCATATTTTCTGTGAATAGAAAGGGTGATGAAGCATGATACGTGGAATCTTTATTGGTATTTTATCAATTGCAGTTATTGGTTCCGGTTATTGGGGGTACAAAGAACACCAAGAAAAAAACGCAGTGCTGATTCAAGCAGAGAATAATTATCAGCGAGCCTTTCATGATTTAACATATCGAGTGGACCAATTGCATGATCGTATTGGAGCAACTTTAGCTATGAATTCAAAACAATCTTTATCACCTGCACTTGCAGACGTGTGGAGAATAACATCTGAAGCACAGTCAGATGTAGGACAACTTCCTTTAACATTATTGCCTTTTAATAAAACTGAAGAACTTTTAGCTGGAATAAGTGATTTTACTTATCGAGCAGCTGTTCGTGATTTAGAGAAAGAACCGTTAACAGATGAAGAGTATAAAAAGCTAAAGACAATGTACACGAAATCTGAAGATATTCAAAATGAACTTCGAAATGTTCAACACTTAGTCATTGAAAACAATTTACGCTGGATGGATGTTGAATTAGCTTTAGCTTCTGGACAAAAGCAAGCAGATAACACAATCATTGATGGTTTTAAAACAGTCGAAAAAAATGTAGAGGCATATTCAGAGTCTGATTTTGGTGCAAGTTTTACGTCAATGAATAAAACAGGAGAAGGTTTTGATAAGTTAGAGGGGAAAGAAATAAGTAAAGAAACAGCAATAAAAATCGCAAAAACCTTTGTCCAAAACAAAGTGACAGATTTGAAGGTAACAGAAAATGGCGAAGGCTCATCATTTGGTTTCTATAGTGTTTCTATGCACGACAAAGAGAATAATACGGATATCGATATGGACTTAACGAAAAAAGGTGGGCATCCCGTTTATTTAGTGCAAAATCGCGACATTAAAGAAAATGTTATTAGTCTTAATGAAGCCTCTAATAATGCCAGAGAATTCTTAAATGATCATGGTTTTGAAGATCTTGATCTATTTGAAAGCGCACAGTATGATAATATCGGGGTCTTTTCTTTCGTATCAATTGTAGATGGTGTGAGAATCTACCCAGATTCAATACGAATGAAGGTTGCTTTAGATGATGGTCAGGTCATAGGTCTTTCTGCACGTGATTATTTAGCTGCACATAAAAAAAGGGAAATACCAAAACCAAATATTTCTAAAGAAGAAGCTGCTAAAAGGTTAAATCCAAGTTTAGAAGTACAACAAGATAGATTAGCCATAATAATAAATGAATTAGGGCAAGAAGTACTATGCTATGAGTTCCTAGGAACAATTAATGCTGACACATATCGAATTTTCATTGATGCAGAAAACGGTATGGAAGAAAAAATTGAGAAATTGAAAAATCCAGAACCAATCTTCCAAGAAGTTTAAGAACTTTAAAAAAATCAAAGTGAAATCTTAATAAATATTCTTTATTTTTTCAATTGAGTTGATAAGAATATTAGGTTGTATATACTGTATTATTATTAAAATAGAATGAGAATATTTTAAAGGATATCCTAATTGTTTTATTTTTTAGGGTATCCTCTTTCGTTTTAACACACTTAGCTATTTTCTGAAGTTTGTACTCTTGCGCATCGGAATGGTCCATGCTTTAATAAGAATGAGAGTGTATTCAGAAAGAGTGATATTTGTGCTTAAAATTGGGGATGTCATAAATTTAGAAACATCAGATGGTAATGGCGAAAGACTAAAGTGTAAGCTAGTCGAAAGAAAAGGAAATCAACTATATATCGATTATCCAATTAATGCAATTACAGGTCGTTCGGCCTATTTGATGCTCGGTACAGAGCTTATCGCTTCTTTTGTTAATAAGGATCATAATGCGTTTCATTTTCAAACAGAGGTTACTGGACGTGTAAAGGAAAACATTCCAATGATTTCTATTACATATCCTGGTGACAACATGTTAATTCGGATTCAAAGGAGAGAATTTGTAAGGGTTGATACTTCAGTAGATGTGGCAATTCATCCTAAGCAAGATGAATTTCAACCTATAATTGCTGTTACAACAGATATAAGTGCTGGAGGCTCAGCGATCCTTCTTCCAAAATCTACAAAGTTGAAGCAAGGTCAAGAGATAGTTGTATGGTTTTCCCTGCCATTTCAAAATGAATCAATTGAATATATAAAACTAAATGCTAAAATTATCCGTTTTATTCCTGCTGAAAATGAGTTATTTTTAAAAGCACCGCTACAGTTTTTAGAAATCGATGATGCCACTCAACAAACATTGATTCGTTTTTGCTTTCAGCAACAAATTCAACTGCGTAGAAAAGGACTTATTACAGAATAAATTTTGGTATTTTTATGCATACTATAATTAAAAGTGCAAGCGCCAGTTTAGCGACATATGAACTGTAGCACTCGAATGAGATAAAGCGAGACTTATCGGACTTTTAAGGGCAGGTATCATTTACTGCTCGTTAAGTGTGGCAAAGAAACACGAAGAGTGATAGTAATTCGATGTTGGCTTAATGTATAAGAAGTGTAAAGTTCATTTCTACTTTAGTGCTGGAGCTGGATGTTAAACTGTTACGCATACGCTAGATGCATTTTTAAAAAATACCGGAGTTGAAGCAATGAAACGGTTTGAACGTATTTTAATCAAATTAATTGTCATTCAATTTGTAGCATTAGTATGTGCGCAACTATTGATCCAACAATCGACCATTCAACCATACCTTTCTCGTGTTGTTCAATATGAAGGGGTAAATAAAATTACGATTACAGAATGGCTGGAAACATTTAGTCAATAGAAAATGATGCAGGTGGGGATTTGACCTGCTTCATTTATTTGGCATGCTGTATCTATGGCATTATTAATGCATCAACCAAATGCGTTCTCCTTTGGCAACTTAATGACATCAAAACTACTAGACTAAAAACCTATTTGGAGGAAATATGGAACAGAAAATTTCAATCGCAATTGATGGACCAGCTGCTGCTGGTAAAAGTACGGTAGCAAAAATAATTGCTGAGCATTATTCATACATTTATATAGATACTGGTGCAATGTATCGTGCTTTGACATACAAAGCATTGCAAGAAAACATTGATCTAAAAGATGAAGAAAAGGTAGCAGACGTTCTTTCTACCATTATTATTGAACTACAGCCATCAGAAGATGGTCAAATCGTATTGGTCAATGAAGATAATGTTACGGAAATCATTCGGTCAAATGAAGTGACAAATAATGTGTCAATTGTGGCTATGCACCCTAAGGTAAGAGACGAGATGCTAAAACGTCAGCGGTTATTGGCAAAAACAGGTGGCGTAGTAATGGATGGACGTGATATCGGAACTCATGTATTACCTAACGCTGAGTTGAAAATTTTTTTACGAGCAACTGTTGAGGAAAGAGCAAAAAGACGTCATGAAGAAAATCAAAAAAAAGGTTATATATCTGATTTTGAACAACTTAAACTTGAAATTGCCAATCGAGACAAACTAGACTCTGAGAGAGAAGTTGCACCTTTAAGAAAAGCGGAGGATGCAATCGAAATTGACACTACAGCTTTGTCTATACACGATGTCGTAAAAAAAATAGAAGATTATATAGAAGAAAGGCTTTGATAACGTGTCATTATATCCTTTTGCAAGATCAGTTGTAGCTGGTATTTTAAAGCCAACTTATCGAATTAAAGTCGAAGGTTTAGAGAATTTCCCAAGAGATGGAGGGGTGTTTCTCTGTACCAATCATATTAGCAATTATGACCCGCCAGTCGTTGGAATTACTGCACCAAGAAAAGTATTTTTTATGGCGAAAGCAGAGTTATTCAAAGTGCCCATATTAAAGGACTTACTGATGAACTTTGGGACTTTTCCAGTAAACAGAGGTGGTAGTGATCGTGAAGCACTGCGAACAGGTCTTAAAATTTTAAAAGAAGGTAATGTATTAGGATTTTTTCCAGAAGGAACAAGAAGCAAAGATGGAGAATTAGGTAAAGGACTTCCTGGAGCGGGATTTTTTGCACTCCGTTCTAATGCTGCAGTAGTACCTTGTGCAATTATCGGGCCATATAAACCTTTTAAAACATTACGGGTTGTTTACGGTAAGCCGATTAATATGGACGAATATCGTGAGAAAAAAATTACTACTGAGGAAATGTCCGGGATTATTATGGGAGAAATAGGAAAACTTCTCAAAAAGTAACCAAGATGAGTACTTACTACTTGACAAAAAGTAGCATTTATTAGAAGTTTATTAAAAGAGGTTTTTTTTATTTTATTTTCAAAGAATAAAAATTCCTTTTAAATAAAATGAAATCTTACATATATTTAATCAAAAGTCGCGCAGGTTTTGACCAAGGAGGGTAATTGAAATGGTAGAAGAGTTGAATAACGTACAAGTTGAAACGCCTGAAGTTGGAGATATCGTAAAGGGTATCGTGACAAAGGTAGAAGAAAAACAGGTTATTGTCGAAATAGAAAACTGTAAGCATACTGGTATAATTCCAATTAGTGAACTTTCTAGCCTTCATGTAGAAAAAGCTTCTGATGTGACAAAAGAAAATGACGAATTAGAATTAAAAGTAACTAAGGTTGAAGATGAAGCATTAGTTCTTTCAAAAAGAGCAGTAGATGCAGAAAAAGCATGGGACTCATTAGAACAAAAATTCGAATCAAAAGAAATCTTTCAAGCTGAAGTTAAAGATGTTGTAAAAGGTGGCCTTGTTGTTGATTTAGGAGTAAGAGGCTTTATACCTGCATCATTGGTTGAAGCGCATTTTGTAGAGGATTTTTCAGAATACATGGGGAGAACTCTTTCATTAATTGTTGTCGAGCTAGACCGCGAGAAAAACAGAGTGATTCTTTCACATCGTGCTGTAATAGAAAAAGAACAAACTGAAAAGAAATCAGTTGTATTAGAATCTATTAAGGTAGGGTCTACAATCGAAGGTACAGTTCAGCGTCTTACAGATTTTGGTGCTTTTGTTGATATTGGTGGAATAGATGGGTTAGTTCATATTTCTCAGCTTTCCCATACACATATTGATAAACCATCTGATGTTGTTGAAGAAGGTCAGAATGTAACGGTTAAAGTTCTAGCAGTTGATCGTGATAATGAAAGAATTTCTTTATCTATTAAAGAAACGCTCCCTGGACCATGGGCAAATATTGCAGATAAAGTAAAGGTTGGAGATGTTCTTGAAGGTGAAGTAAGAAGACTAGTATCCTTTGGTGCATTTGTAGAGATTTTACCTGGAGTTGAAGGCCTTGTCCACATTTCGCAAATTTCTAATAAACATATTGGTACTCCACAAGAAGTATTAGATGAAAATCAATCGGTTAAAGTAAAGGTATTAGATGTTAATGAATCTGAACAACGCATTTCGTTAAGCATTCGTGAATTAGAAGAATCTCCAAAAGCAACTGATGAAGATTTCCGTAATTACCAAGCAAAGGAAGAATCATCGTCTGGCTTCCAATTAGGTGAAATGATTGGGGATCAATTAAAAAAACTTAAATAATGGTGATATAGGTGAGCAAAAGAGCACAAAGAAAAATCGAACATATCCAACATGCATTAGCAACGGGGCAACAACGCACAAATGGATTCGATGATATTACCTTTGTTCACCAGAGTCTACCAAACTTGTCTATAGCAGAAATAGATTTATCAACAAAAGTTGGCGAACTTACTTTAAGTTCGCCTCTTTTTATAAATGCTATGACCGGTGGTGGCGGTGAGGATACGGTAATTATTAATGAAGCATTATCAAAAGCTGCAAAAAATGCAAATATAGCAGTTGCAGTTGGTTCACAAATGTCTGCGATTAAAGATAAGAGTGAGCGTCCTTCCTATGAAATTATTAGAAAGGTTAATAAAGAAGGAATTATCTTTGGGAATTTAGGCAGTGAGGCAACAGTTGAACAAGCAAAAATAGCAGTTGATATGATTCAAGCGAATGCATTACAAATCCACTTAAATGTAGTACAAGAACTAGTAATGCCAGAAGGTGACCGTGACTTTAGTGGAGCCTTATCAAGAATTGAGCAAATTGTCAAAGGTGTTGACGTACCTGTAATTGTAAAAGAAGTTGGCTTCGGTATGAATCGAGAGGTAGCCGCTAAGTTAAAAGAGGTAGGAGTAACTGCTGTTGATGTTGGAGGATTTGGAGGAACAAATTTTTCAAAAATCGAAAATATGAGAAGGCGAAAAATGCTCAAGTTTTTTGATCAATGGGGAATATCAACTACAGCCTCAATTGCAGAGGTAAGCAGTTTAAAACGTATCCCTGTAATTGGTTCAGGTGGTATTCAAGATGCACTTGACATTGCAAAGGCAATAGCGTTAGGAGCATCATCAGTAGGAGTAGCTGGTTATTTACTGAAAGTATTCATAGATAAGGGCTATGAGCATTTAGAGCAAGAAATTAACCAAATGATAGAGGAATTAACGATCGTTATGTCTGCACTTGGTTCTAGAACAATACAGGAACTTCAATATGCTCCATTAATTATCAGTGGAAAAACCCATCATTGGTTAACTGAAAGAAGTATCGATACAAAGGAATATAGCAACAGAAAAATTCGATGAAAAAATGGCTAGTTGGTTATTAAACCAACTAGTCATTTTTAAGTGCGCCCAGCATGGGTGCAGTCTATAGGGTGAAAGTCCCGAACTGTGAAGGCAGAAGTAGCAGTAGCTTAACGCAAGGGTGTCTGTGGTGACGCAGAATCTGAAGGAAGCGAGCGGCAAACCTCCGGTCTGAGGAACACGAACTTCATATAAGGCTAGATACCATTGGATGAGTTTGCTTAACAAAACAAAGTCCTTTCTGCCGAAGGTGGTATAGAGTAAATGAAGCAGATAGATGGAGTGAAAGACTGTACTCTTACCTGGGGAGGTCTGACTGATAAGCCAAGCACTCTTGGTAACCTATCTAGTGATAGATAGCTGAACAGTCAGAAGTCAGCAGAGGTCATAGTACCTTTCAAACTCGAGAATGAAAGGGAAGGACTGAACAAGTTAGGAAGGATGAGAACTAGGCGTTCATAAGTAGTGTAGAAGCAGACAATCTCTTACGAGACTTACTTGAAGGAAGAAGTGGTGAATACACAGGGGACTTCAAGAGGGTGGAGCTACAAATGGCACAAATAGAACATCTCATTCACGTAGAGAGGATATATCTTAATGTTAATGGAACGAATTCTATCACGAGAAAACTTACTGAACGCTCTTAAACGAGTGGAACGTAACGGAGGCAGTCACGGTGTAGACAAGATGTCGACCCAATACCTGCGTTCGTATATTGTCGAGCACTGGGACGAATTGAGAAAGTCTCTCCAACAGGGAACCTATGAACCTCAACCCGTTCGTCGTGTCGAAATCCCGAAACCAAACGGCGGAGTTAGATTACTAGGAATCCCTACCGTGATAGACCGTTTCATTCAACAAGCGATTACTCAAACATTAACCCCAATTCATGACCCAACATTTTCTGAAAACAGTTATGGGTTTCGTCCACAAAGGCGAGGGCATGACGCTGTACGGAAAGCGAAAAGATACATCGAAGATGGTTATAGGTGGGTAGTCGACATAGACTTAGAGAAATTCTTCGATAAAGTGAACCATGACAAACTCATGGGGCTACTGTCAAAGCGTATTGACGATAAAGTTCTACTAAATCTTGTTCGAAAATATCTCAATGTCGGGATTATGATGGGTGGCGTGGTCTCACAAAATACAGAGGGAACTCCACAAGGAGGTCCGCTAAGTCCACTACTTTCAAATATCATTCTAGATTTGTTAGATAAAGAATTAGAGAATAGAGGGCATAAATTCGTGAGGTATGCGGATGATTGTAATATTTACGTGAAATCTAAGAAAGCTGGCTTACGAACAATGGCGGGTGTAACGTCTTTCATTGAAAAGAAGCTTAGTTTAAAGGTAAATCGTGAGAAATCAGCCGTAGATCGACCATGGAACCGAAAATTCTTAGGCTTTAGTTTTACTAACAGAAAAGAGCCGAAAATACGTATATCCAAACAAAGTATCAAGAGATTTAAACAGAAGGTTAGGGAAATAACGTCAAGAAAATCACCGATACCAATGGATGTAAGAATAAAGAAATTAAATCAGTATTTAGTGGGTTGGTGTGGGTATTACGCATTGGCAGATACTCCAAGTATCTTTAAAGGTTTGGAAAGTTGGATTCGAAGAAGACTGAGATTGTGTTACTGGAAACAGTGGAAACTTCCTAAAACAAGGATAAGGAAACTTATAGGACTAGGAATTGATAAACACAAAGCATATGAATGGGGAAATAGCAGAAAGGGCTACTGGCGAATAACCAGTAGTCCAATCCTTCACCGTGCCCTCAATAACTCTTTCTGGAGAAAAGAGGGTCTCAAAAGTCTATCTGAACGATACGAAACTTTACGTCACACTTAATTTGAACCGCCGTATACCGAACGGTACGTACGGTGGTGTGAGAGGTCGGGGGTTAGTCACCCCCTCCTACTCGATTATTCAGGAAATTATAAAATTCAATTACTGTTGCTAAGAGATTGGCATCCAGTTCCAGCGCCTAGCCCCTCTTGGGTCTAAGCCACTCAAGAATTGAAGGTTAAAAACACCTTCAATTCATGAGCGTCTTAATTGCCCGATGCTGTTCAAGGCGCTTGCGCTTTTGTTCTTATCAGTGACCTGTAAACTCTTCGTAAAGGACAATAATATAGGACCAGGCAAAACAACTTCTAATTATTTTTTATTTCTGTTTCTAGCGGATTCAGGACCTTCTAATGTTGTAGCCCCAGGGTAGTTAAGTGATTGATCACGATCAGATTCTACTCTTCCGCTTTTTCTAAGCTTTTTTTCTTGACGATCTTTTCCCATTTTAAAACCTCCAATCATGTGTACTATTATTTTTTGTCTGTTTTCTTTTATTCATTAGTGCTATTTTTTGTTAATTTTTCGATTAAAGGTAATTGGAAAAAGACATAATGGGAATAGTAGGAGGGATGAGAGTGGAAGGAATATTTTTTTATTGGCTTATGTGGTTAGCTTGGGTTGTTACAACTTTTTTTATGAAAAAAGGAAAAGCGAGAATAAAATTAGCAATTTTCATAATGCTTAACATCATTATTAGTGAATTTTATATGATTATTGGAGATTTTTATGTCAGGGTTTCGCTGCTATTATTTTTGCTTTTAGGATATTACCTTGCTGTTAAACATAAAAAACAAAGAATAGTGTCCTTTTATATGACAACATTAACATTAATGTTTGCTTATGCAGGTATTTTACTATTTCGAATTTATGATCCAGTTTGGTTTTTGTTCGATTATCGATTAATCGTAAGTGTAGCTGTCAGTTTGTTAGCTATCTATCTAGGGAAACAAACTGTACAAAAGTATGCTCTTTACATTATTTCAGTATGTCAAGGCGAATTTTTATATTGGTTTATTTTAGGGAAGTTTCATAAAGGCTTAACAATTGGGACTGCTGCCTTTTTAGATATGATAGTCATTGGGTGCTTAATTATTTATATTTGCACAATATCTCAACAATTTATTGTCTTTATTGAACAAACGTTACAAAAACCGGCAAAGGAGAAACAAGGATGATATGAATGAATACACGTTGCCAGTACTTTTTGGTGTGATAGTTGGAGTTCTAACTCGTCTCCATATGCTTAGAACAGATTATAGGCAATATCCTACTTACTTACATGGGAAAATAATTCATATTGCGCTCGGGTTTATTGCAGCTGGTTTAGGTACAGTTGCAGTTCCATCGATTATGGAAGAGGATTTTACCGCGATTACCTTTCTTACATTGGCAGCATCACAATTTCGTGATGTTCGTAATATGGAGAGGAACACGTTAACCGTTTTGGATGGTTTTGAACTTGTTCCGCGGGGGAGTACATATATTGAAGGAATTGCAATTGCGTTTGAAAGTAGAAATTATTTGGTTATATTTACATCATTGCTTACTACATTTGCCTATTTAACAGTAAATATTTATACTGCATTAATTGTTGGGGCTATTTGTTTTTTTATTTGTAGAAAGCTTATGGCTGGAAGTAGAATAAAGGATATAGTAAATATCAAAACAGCAGATCTTCATTTTGAAGGAGCAGGATTATATGTTGATGATATTTATATAATGAATATAGGGATTCCTGATAAACAAAAGGCCATTTTAAAGTATGGTCTAGGTTTTGTTCTCACGCCTAAAAATGACAACTCAAAAACAACAATTGCTAATTTAGGACAACGTCAAGCGATACTTCATGATGTATCGACTGCATTAGGGGTTGTTCGTGATTCAGGAGAACCATCTTTGGTTCCGTTGGCAAAAAGAGATCTTGATGATGGTCGACTAGGTGTGTTTGTACTTCCTCAAGAACGTGATATTGAAAAAGCAATTCAAGTAATTGGAGATTGTCCAACACTTGAAAATGCTATTAGAATGCCATCTGAAGCGAAGGCAAACCGACATGGAGGAAAAAAATGAGTAGTGTACTTGAAAAATATATACTGGCTATCATTACAACTGATGAAACGAAAGCTGCTGGTGGTACTGCAATTTTCATTTGCAAAACTCAAGAGGAAATGCATTTTTATGCCAAAAATCTTGAAGCAATATTAGATGGAATAGCACATGGAATTGGGGAAGATTTGTATATTATTGTGAAACACTAAGTTGAGTATTTGTGAATTGTTTGCTAATATATAAAAGTTAAGCCCTTCTTGTTTAAATAGAAGGGTTTCTTTTGTAGAGGGAAATTAGTTTTTACATATTAGGTGTGATGTAGTGCGCTGGTGCTTTTGTAAGTTTACCCAGTCGTATTAAAATACTTTTAATGTTATGAAATTAGATATAGAACATTTTTAACTTTTCATAGACTGTTGAATGTACAGCTTCTCATCTTATATGTAGGTGAGTTGAGACTTCTTCTCTTTAGGAAATTCACAATTAAATGTGGAAACATAATAATGGAATGTAGAATAGGAAGGGTGTAAGACATGGCAAAACCAGTTGTTGCAATCGTAGGACGGCCTAATGTAGGAAAATCTACAATTTTTAACCGAATTGTAGGAGAACGAGTTTCGATTGTAGAGGATATTCCTGGAGTGACAAGAGATCGAATCTATAACTCTGGAGAATGGCTTAATAATCAATTTAATATCATCGATACAGGTGGAATAGATATCGGAGATGAACCGTTTTTATCACAAATTCGTCAACAAGCTGAAATTGCAATTGAAGAAGCAGATGTCATCATTTTCTTAACAAATGTACGTGAGGGTGTAACTGCTGCAGATGAAGAGGTAGCCAAAATTCTCTATCGTTCAAATAAACCTGTTGTACTTGCTGTTAACAAGGTGGACAACCCTGAAATGAGAGCAAATATTTATGACTTTTATTCTCTAGGATTCGGAGAACCATATCCGATTTCAGGTTCTCATGGATTAGGATTAGGTGATTTATTAGATGAAGTGGCGAAACATTTCAAAAATATAGGCGCAGAAGACTATGATGACACAACAATTAAGTTTTCATTAATTGGTAGACCGAATGTGGGCAAATCATCACTTGTAAATGCAATATTAGGTGAAGAGCGTGTCATTGTAAGTGATATTGCGGGTACAACTCGTGATGCAATTGATACAGTATATAAATATGAAGGTCAAGAGTTTGTTATTATTGACACAGCTGGTATGAGAAAAAAAGGAAAAGTATATGAAACAACAGAAAAATACAGTGTTCTTCGTGCATTAAAGGCAATTGATCGTTCTGATGTTATTTTAGTTGTTATAGATGGTGAAGAAGGAATTATTGAACAGGACAAGCATATAGCAGGTTATGCTCATGATGCTGGGAAAGCTGTTGTAATAGTTGTGAATAAATGGGATGCAGTTGAAAAAGACGAACGAACAATGAAGGAATTTGAAGAAAATATTCGTGAACATTTTAAATTCTTAGACTATGCTCCGATCGTTTTCTTGTCAGCAATGACAAAGAAACGTATTCACACATTAATGCCTAATATAATCTTAGCAAGTGAAAATCACTCTAGAAGAGTTCAAACAAACGTCTTAAACGATGTCGTCATGGATGCTGTCGCTATGAATCCAACTCCAACACATAAAGGGAAACGATTAAAAATATTCTATACGTCACAGGTTGCAGTCAAGCCACCTACATTTGTTGTTTTTGTTAATGATCCAGAACTCATGCATTTTTCTTATGAACGATTTTTAGAAAATCGAATAAGAGCAGCTTTTGAATTTGAGGGTACTCCTATAAAAATCTTTACCCGAGAAAGAAAGTAGTCCTGAATTTAAATGATTTGCTATTGTGTAATAAGGCTAACTCTATATTAATGGGGGTTAGTCTCATTTCTTAAAGAAAAGGGGCGTGACAAAATGGAACAAATTACAGTGTTAGGTGCTGGGAGTTGGGGTACGGCTTTAGCGATTGTCCTTGCAGATAACGGTCACAATGTTAAGTTATGGGGCCATCGTCCAGAATTAATTAATAATATTAATAAAACGAAAAAAAATGATAAATACCTTCCAGGAGTTGAATTGCCAGCTAAAATTGAGGGATTTTCAAACTTAGAGGAAAGCTTGGTAGGTTCAAAAACTATTGTACTTGCTGTGCCTACAAAAGCAATTCGTGGTGTTTTGAATGAAATTACGAAGGTGATTAAAGAAGCAATTACAATTGTTCATGTTAGCAAAGGGATTGAACCTGATACACTCTTACGTATATCAGAAATAATTGAAGCTGAGATGCCAAGTCACTTACTAAAGGATGTTGTTGTCCTATCTGGTCCAAGCCATGCAGAAGAGGTTAGTCAAAGACATATTACAACAGTAACATCTTCATCTAAAAATATGGTAGCTGCTGAATACATACAAGATTTGTTTATTAATCAACATTTCCGCGTCTATACCAATCCTGATGTTATTGGTGTAGAAATCGGTGGAGCATTGAAAAATATTATCGCTTTGGCTGCTGGTATTACAGATGGTCTAGGTTATGGTGATAATGCAAAAGCTGCTCTTATTACCCGTGGACTTGCTGAAATTGCACGGTTAGGTAGCAAGATGGGGGGGAACCCATTAACTTTTTCAGGTTTAACTGGAATTGGAGATTTAATTGTTACGTGTACAAGCGTGCATTCTAGGAACTGGAGAGCAGGTAATCTGCTTGGGAAAGGTCAAAAGCTAGAAGAAGTATTAGAAAATATGGGAATGGTAGTTGAAGGAGTACGGACAACAAAAGCTGCCTACCAGCTTGCTCATAAATATGATGTGAAAATGCCAATAACTGAGGCTTTATACGAGGTATTATTTAATGGACAATCGCCAAAAGTAGCGGTTGATTCTTTAATGGCACGTGTAAAAACACATGAAATGGAAGATCTTGTGAACATAATGGAAAATCGATAATTCAAATCGAATATATATTTACTTCAGTCACACTTTCTATAGTTGAATTACATGTACTATTAGAATGACTAATCAATACAGCAAGCCCAAATGGAGCTGCATTATTAATAGAACTAGTCTATTTTCTAAATCGGGAAGCCATTCAAATAAAATAGCCTAGTTACTTACCCATTTCCTTCTGTTAATAGGTGACAAACACATCATACCTAGCATATAATACGAAGAATTAAAAAAATAGGAACAATATATCCTATAAGGTATGAAAGCTGCATGTTAATAATGCGGATTAATATGACATGTTTGATCTGATTTCTTGGGTAGCCTGACCAATAAAACCTGACTTGTAAAGTTTACACGGCATATCTAGGCATTAGAGGATGCAAAATCATTTATATCCGCATAGAATGCAACGAAGTCAAATAAGAGTTGTTCTTATTGATGGGTACTGTTTAGTCGTATAAATTGCTGAAGTAAAGTTCGTCCCCTCTTTACTTCAGTTTTTTATTGTATCTAAACAAGGATTAACATAAAAAGGACAAGCTTTGGACAAGCCCTGTAAAGTATATTATAATCGACCATGGAATTAACTTTTAGTTATTATAAATAGTAGGTCTTAAAATTTTAATACATAATGAACAAGGCGGATACGCTTTTCATAAAGCTTAGGTAATGATAAATTTCAAGTGCTGTGGATAAGTGCTTGCATCTGCAAGCGTCTAGCTATATCGAAATGTATGTAAATACAGCTTTTATTCATGAATATCTAATTTGTTTGCCCGAGAATGACCAAGGCTTTTGCGTTTTGTTTTTAAAGGAGGAGTCTGTTTATGAGTGCAGCCCTTATGAAAATGTGGATATCATTTGCATCGATGGGGTTTATGTTTATTGCAATATTGTTTATTTATCTAAGTCGCTTTAAATTAAAGGGGTTATTAAAAGTAATCTTTACAATATTAGCCTATATTTTTATGATTCTAGCAGGGATTATCATTTTGTTTGTCGTATTCAGCGGACCTGTTACCGAATAATTAAATGTAAAAGGAAGTTATTGCGGATGAAATTTATTAAGATTATGGCTTGTTTTTTTGGCTGTTTCCTTTTATCTGGTTGTCTCTATCCAGAAGAAAAGCTACAGAAAAATACAATACCCTATGAAGACCAAATTGCTGCAGTCCAAAATTCTGTAGATCGATTTCAGGAAGAATCGGGAGGACTACTTCCTATAAAGACGAGGGATATGACAACACCGATTTATCAAAAATATCCAATAGATTTTTCAGCGTTATCTCCTAAATATATGGCAGAACCACCAGGAACCGCGTACGAAAGTGGTGGAATCTATTTATATACACTTGTAGATGTGGAAGAAAACCCAACAGTGAAATTAATTGATTTACGTATTGCTGAGACAATACATGAACTAACTGTTAGGTTAGATGTCTATCGTCAATCAAATGGTTATCCACCATTTAAAGATCTTATAACAAATGATATCTACACATTAGATTATGAGAAACTTGGATATGACGAAGATCCATTCGTTGAAAGTCCGTTTTCGGGGGAGAATTTACCTTTAGTTATCGATAAAAACGCAAAGGTTTATGTAGACTATCGTATTGATTTATTTAAAGCATTGCAAGAAAAAGAACATTCTTACAAGCCGGGGGATGATATTCGGGATCTGTTAGTGAAGGATACCTATTTTGTTCCTGCGTATTCTTTGCCCTATAGAATAAATGAAAAAGGCGAACCTGTATTTGTTGAAGCGAAAGAATAACACTTTGTTTTTAAAAAACTTTATAAAAAAGTCATGAACCCTTCTTTAAAGAATAAACTCTAAAAGAAGGGTTTTCTTTTTCACTTTTGAGGGGTTATTAATAAAAAAATCGATATTTGGAAAAAAAATTGCGGGCAAAGGCATAAATAAATAGGACAACGTCATACATATATAATGTCCTATAAGAAGACGGATAAGCTTTATCCCAATATTGTATGATCGGGAGGGGATCACTTGGAAAAAGTAGATATTTTCAAGGATATCGCTGAACGAACTGGTGGCGATATATATTTAGGAGTGGTTGGTGCAGTAAGAACAGGTAAATCTACTTTTATAAAGAAATTTATGGAATTAGTCGTACTACCTAACATTGACAATGAATCTGACAAAGCTAGAGCTCAAGATGAATTACCACAAAGTGCAGCTGGTAAGACAATTATGACAACTGAGCCGAAATTTGTCCCGAATCAAGCAGTTTCTATTCATGTGGATGAGGGACTTGATGTCAATATTAGATTAGTAGACTGTGTAGGTTACACTGTTCCTGGCGCTAAAGGTTATGAGGATGAAAACGGTCCTCGCATGATTAATACTCCTTGGTATGAAGAGCCAATACCATTTCATGAAGCGGCAGAAATTGGAACACGTAAGGTTATTCAAGAGCACTCTACACTTGGTTGTGTGATTACAACTGATGGTTCGATTGGAGATATACCACGCCAGGATTACTTAGAAGCTGAATCAAGAGTAATTGAAGAATTAAAAGAAGTGGGGAAACCGTTTATTATGATTATTAATACGGTCCGCCCTCATCATCCTGAAACGGAAGCCCTTCGCAAGCAATTAAATGAAAAATATGATATTCCAGTGCTAGCAATGAGTGTTGAAAGCATGAGGGAATCAGATGTTATGAGTGTCTTAAGAGAATCTTTATACGAATTCCCTGTGTTGGAAGTAAATGTAAACTTACCAAGTTGGGTAATGGTCTTAAGAGAAGATCACTGGCTACGTGAGAGCTATCAGGAAGCTGTAAAAGATACAGTAAAAGATATTAAAAGACTTAGAGATGTAGATCGAGTTGTCGGACAATTTAGTGAATATGATTTTATTAACAAAGCAAGCTTAGCTGGTATTGAGATGGGGCAAGGGATTGCTGAGATTGATTTATATGCTCCAAATGATTTATATGATCAAATTTTGAAAGAGGTTGTAGGAGTAGAAATTCGTGGTAAAGATCATTTGCTACAGTTAATGCAGGACTTTGCTTATGCTAAAGCTGAATACGATCAAGTTGCAGATGCTTTAAAGATGGTAAAACAAACTGGATATGGTATTGCAGCACCTGCTTTGAGTGACATGAGTCTTGATGAGCCTGAAATCATTAGACAAGGATCAAGATTTGGTGTTCGTCTTAAGGCTGTTGCACCATCTATTCATATGATCAAAGTTGACGTAGAGTCTGAATTTGCTCCAATCATTGGAACTGAAAAGCAATCGGAAGAATTAGTACGCTATTTAATGCAAGACTTTGAGGATAATCCATTATCAATATGGAATTCTGATATTTTTGGACGTAGCTTAAGTTCCATTGTCCGTGAAGGAATTCAAGCGAAATTATCGTTAATGCCTGAAAATGCTCGATATAAACTAAAAGAAACATTGGAGAGAATTATTAATGAAGGCTCCGGTGGTTTAATAGCGATTATATTATAACTTTTGGACCTCTATTTAAGAGGTCTTTTTTTAATTATAAGGAAATTAATTTTATCATCGCCTTTATTATTCTGGTAAATTAATAAAGTTAAATAGATATAAAATTTCATACTAAATGCTCAAATATGACATATATTAAGATAATATTTACAAAAATGTAATGTAAGTGGCGAAATTTAACTTAAAATAAGAACATTCATTCTTGTTTTAGTAATTAACCCTTGATATGATTGGTTTTTTATTAGGATAAAACTTGATTCACTTGTTTTATTATGTTACTCTTTTTACAGAAATTATTTTCTCTATTGGTCGATTCTTCCTAAAACACCAATATTCATGATGAAAATCATTGAATTATGTAGAAAAATCATATAAGATAAGCGTGTTGATAGTATTTTCACGTTCTATCATGTATAGAATTTATCGAATCTGTGAAGAAATGAAGACTAATAGTAATTCCATCCCTTTGGGAGGAGGTGAAAGGCATGAATAAAACTGAACTAATCAATGCGGTAGCAGAAGCTAGTGAATTATCTAAAAAAGACGCAACTAAAGCAGTAGATGCTGTTTTCGATACAATTTTAGATGCACTAAAAGATGGTGATAAAGTACAACTTATCGGTTTTGGTAACTTCGAAGTTCGTGAGCGTGCGGCTCGTAAAGGTCGTAACCCACAAACTGGTGAGGAAATTGAAATTGCTGCTAGCAAGGTGCCTGCTTTCAAACCAGGTAAAGCACTTAAAGACGCTGTAGCAGGAAAATAAGTTATAGTTTGTCATGTAATATCTATTACATACAGCCATTCTTCACAGAAGCCCCTTTCTAAGGGGCTTTTCATTTGTCTGTCGGAATGGTTTCATTATCCACTTCAGGTGTGTCAATCGGCAGTGGGAAATCCATACTTGAAGAGAAAAAACACCTTCTACTTTGCCCTTTAATGATAGCCTGCAGTATACCTCTTTACACTTTTAATTTTGCTTTTATCTTATTATTTATGCTAGAATCTAAAATCAAATGTAATCGAATAGGAGGACAGAAATGGGACAAGTGGATTTTGGGAAAATCGAACAAGCGGTAAAGTTAATACTTGAAGCGATCGGTGAAGACCCAACGCGAGAGGGCTTACTAGATACCCCCAAACGTGTTGCTAAAATGTATGGTGAAGTTTTCAGCGGGTTAGATGAAGACCCATCAGAACATTTTAAAACAATTTTCGGTGAGGATCATGAAGAACTAGTATTAGTTAAAGATATTCCTTTTTATTCAATGTGTGAGCATCATTTAGTTCCTTTTTATGGTAAAGCACATGTAGCTTATATTCCTAAAGGTGGCAAGGTGACAGGTCTTAGCAAGCTTGCACGTGCAGTTGAGGCAGTTGCTAAAAGACCCCAATTACAAGAGAGAATCACATCTACTATAGCAGATAGTATAAATAGATCTCTTGAACCTCATGGGGTTATGGTTGTTGTAGAGGCAGAACACATGTGTATGACAATGAGAGGTGTTAAAAAGCCAGGTTCGCAAACAGTTACATCTGCTGTAAGAGGGATATTTAGAAAAGATGAAGCTTCTAGAGCAGAAGTATTATCATTAATTAAAGGATGAGCTTTTTCATTATCCTGGGTGGAAAATCATATGAATTTAAAACATAAAGATAGTCTTCATCATTTATTAAGTGGTATGATAGAGATATGTTATGGTTGATTTCATGATTTATTGGCAAGTCTGAAATGCATATATCATTAAAATAATCTTAATAGGTTTAAAAAGACAATCTGTAAATAGGCAGGTGTAGGAATGAATCAAAAAAATGACTTCGTTATGATAAAAGCCATTGAGGATGGCGTGAACGTGATCGGACTTACTAGAGGTTCAGATACTCGATTTCATCACTCTGAAAAGCTAGATAAAGGTGAAGTGATGATAGCTCAGTTCACAGAACATACTTCTGCAATTAAAATAAGAGGTAAAGCGCATATTCAAACAGGCATTGGAGAATTAGAAAGTGATTCACGAAAATAAGCAGGGTTCCCTGCTTTTATTTGCGTTTAAAAACAGTGTAGACTGCATAAAGTAGATTAAAAAGAACAAATATGATTCATTGTGTTATAATTGATTGTAATTTAATTTTTGAATGGAAGAATATTAATTAACGTTACAATATTAACCATGATACTAATTTATATTGCATGATTTACTACATAAAATATGTGGATTATAGGTATTGACGAACACTTAAAAGTGGATAACCGTCCCCTTTTCCACGTTAACCGCTTAGCTTCCACTTGAGTGGATTCTGTATAGATTTTTACATGAATAGCTATTGTAACATTCAATAGAGAGAGAATGTTAAATTGGGGACAAGGGTGATATATTTGCAGGACATCTATGTAAAGTTAGCGAAAATGAAAATAGCGTTAGAGGAGAAACTCACACATCCATTTTTGGGAAAGTATTTACCTTTACCAAAAATAGATGAGGATAAGCTATTGCTCTTTTGTGCAATTTTTGATGAGATAGATCTTTCAGAGGAATTAAAAGAAAGTTATATTTTGACGGCTATGCTTGTTCAAATTGCCCTTGATACTCATGACGATGTAACAACTCATAATAATATTAATTCAACTGAATTTGTGCAAAGACAATTAACCGTATTGGCTGGCGATTACTTTAGTGGATTATATTATTTTATGCTTTCAGAGGTAAAGGATTTCAAAATGGTAAGAACATTGGCCGTCGCGATTAAGCAAATTAATGAACATAAAATTAGACTCTACCATGATGATGAAGTCAATATTCAATCTATAATGGATAGTTTGCTTATTGTCGAAACAGCTTTATTTCAACGTGTAGCCGAGCATTTTAATCTCGATCGATGGAAATTGATATCTACAAAGTTTTTAATTTATAAAAGACTATCTCATGAAAAATTTCAAATTGAGAACGAATCAAATATTCCCGAAAATCAAAAATATGAAGGCATGTTCTCAGGTAACTATTTAAAGAGAGTATGTAATATGTATTTTGAAGAGACGTCCTCTCTTTTAGAATCAGGTTTTCTTAAGACTCCTGCTATAAAAAATCTACTGCATAAACGATTGCAATCCATTCGTTTCTATGAAACATTACATTATAAAAAGACTGTGGAAGAAGGTTTGTAAAAATGGATCAATCTAAAGAAGAAAGAGTCCATGGAGTATTTGAAAAAATATACAAAAACTATGATCAAATGAATTCAGTTATAAGCTTTCAGCGTCATATTGCATGGAGAAAAGAAACCATGAAGCGAATGCAAGTTAAACCAGGTCAAAAGGCATTAGATGTTTGTTGTGGTACAGCTGATTGGAGTATTGCACTTGCAAATGAGGTTGGTCCTAACGGACAGGTGATAGGGCTAGATTTCAGTCAAAATATGCTTCAAATCGGACAGCAAAAGGTTACGCAGCTTGGCTTATCAAATGTAGAACTTATTCATGGAAATGCAATGAAACTACCTTTTGAAGATCAATCCTTTGACTTCGTGACAATTGGTTTCGGATTAAGAAATGTACCAGACTACATGCAGGTATTAAAAGAAATGAATCGAGTTTTGAAACCAGGCGGCAAGGCTGTATGTTTGGAAACCTCACAACCAACAGCACCTCTATTTAAACAAGGATATTATTTATATTTTCGCTTTATTATGCCTTTATTTGGTAAGTTGTTCGCAAAAAGTTATCAAGAATATTCATGGTTACAAGAATCGGCTCGTGATTTTCCTGGAATGAAGGAACTTGCTGATATGTTTAAAGAGGCAGGGTTTGAAAGAATTCAAGTAAAACCATTTACTGGTGGAGTGGCAGCAATGCATTTAGGAATAAAACCTAATACGAAATAATCAATTATATAGATTACCACTGCATGGTTTGAGTGCTTACATAAAAGCAAACTCCATTAATTCTGAAAGTTTATTCCTCCTCGATAAAGTTAATTAAGATACAGATCGCAAAGTTAGAAATAGTAATAATATGTTCGACAATAAGATGTATTAAGGTGAATAGTATGAAATTTAAAGCATTGTATTCCTTTTTGAATACAGACCTCTCAATAATTGAACAAGAATTAGAAAAGACAGCTATTTCAGAGCACCCTTTGTTAAGAGAAGCGAACTTAGAGCTTTTGCAAGCAGGAGGCAAACGAATTCGGCCTGTTTTTGTTTTATTATCAGCCATGTTTGGAAACTATGATATAAATAGAGTGAAATATGTTGCAGTTGCACTTGAAACCATTCATATGGCATCACTAGTTCATGATGATGTTATTGATGACGCTGAGTTGCGTAGAGGAAAACCTACAGTGAAATCGAAGTGGGATAATCGCATTGCAATGTATACGGGAGACTATTTATTAGCAAGATCATTAGAGGTCATGACAAATATTGATGATTCTCTGGCACATCAAATCTTATCCAAGACGATTGTAGAGGTTTGCTTAGGTGAAATTGAGCAAATTAAAGACAAATATCGTCTTGATCAATCTATTCGTACATATTTAAAGCGAATTAAAAGAAAGACTGCTTTATTAATAGCTGTAAGTTGTCAATTAGGAGCCATTTCAACAGGGGCTTCAGAAGAAATACATAAAAAGCTTTATTGGTTTGGTTATTATGTTGGAATGTCATTTCAAATTACCGATGATATTCTCGATTTTACTTCAACTGAAGAAGAACTCGGAAAGCCAGTTGGAAGTGATCTTCTGCAAGGGAATATAACACTCCCAGTTTTGTTTGCATTGGAAAATCCGATGATAAAAGCAGAAGTAGAAAAAATAACAAATGAAACATCACCAAATGAAATTCAACCACTATTAAAAAAGATTTTAGAATCTGATGTAATCGAAAGATCTGCGAAAGTAAGTGATCAATACCTTCAAAAAGCATTTGAAATAGTAGAGACTTTACCAAAAAATCGCTCGAGGACTTCCTTGATTAGTATCGCAAAGTATATTGGAAAAAGAAAATTTTAATTATTAGACTTTTTCTCCATCCCATTATTGCATATTGCTCCTTATGCATGGTATTATTTTCTTGGGGTCATGAAAGCCTATACATAAACTTCAATGGGGTGGAGAATATAATATGGAAAAAACATTCTTAATGGTAAAACCTGATGGCGTGCAACGTCAGCTTATTGGGGAAATAGTTGGTAGATTCGAAAGAAAGGGCTTACAACTAGTTGGAGCTAAACTTATGACGATTCCTGTTTCTCTCGCTGAGCAACATTATGGAGAGCATAAAGGTAAACCTTTTTATGATGATCTGGTCAGCTTTATTACATCAGGCCCAGTATTTGCTATGGTATGGCAAGGAGAAAATGTAGTTGAGCTCACTCGTAAGATGATGGGAAAAACAAATCCAAAAGATGCTGAGCCAGGAACAATCAGAGGTGATTACAGCATGTTTGTTAGTAAAAATATTATTCACGGATCAGATTCACCTGAAAGTGCAAACCGTGAAGTTGCGCTATTTTTTAACGAAAATGAGCTAGTTGAATATGATAAATTAATTAATAGTTGGATTTACTAGAAGCTAGCATTTGCTAGCTTCTTGTTTTTTAGATAAAAATTGTATAAGACCTTTAGTTATTGTTTATACAATCAAAATTTATATTTCAGAGAAGGTAATATAACTGAGATTTTCCCCATTGTAGGGCGTTAAGCCATGTTTTTTAAAAAAATTGCGCAAATTCTCACAAATTTAAGATATACTATAAATTATTCATAAAAAGATGAAGAGAATTTTTTAATCGCTTTGGTTATGTATTAGGAGAGTAAATGATGGTTGATAAGGATTATGAGCAATTTATCACAAAAGTAAAGCACAAAACTGGTATTGATTTATCCCTTTACAAAGAAGCTCAAATGAAGAGAAGGTTAATATCTTTATATGAGAAGAGAGGCTTTTCTAGCTTTAGTGATTTTTACAACGGTCTTAGTAAAGATAATGACTTATATTATGAATTATTAGATCGGATTACGATAAATGTTTCTGAATTTTACCGTAATTATAAAAGATGGCAAGTGCTAGAAGAAAAAATTCTTCCTAGCCTACTAGAAAATAATAATCAGTTAAAGATATGGAGTGCTGCATGTTCGACAGGTGAAGAGCCATATACAATTGCGATGATCCTTTCGAAACTTGTAGATCTATCAAAAGTAAAAATTATTGCAACAGATATCGATGAAAATGTTATTGCTAGAGCCAAGCAAGGGATTTATCCTGAACGGTCACTAAATGAAGTTCCTAATGATATGAAAAAGAAATATTTTAAACAAGTGGGGACGAATTATCAGGTTAGTGATCAAATTATTAATGCAGTTCAATTCAAGAAACAGAATTTGCTAGCAGATCCATTTGAATCTCAATTTGATTTAATAGTGTGTCGAAATGTCCTTATTTATTTTACGGAAGAAGCGAAAGAGATTCTGTACAAAAAATTCAGTGGTGCATTAAAAAAACAAGGGATATTCTTTGTTGGAAGTACTGAACAAATTTTTAATGCAGAGCGTTATCAACTCACTTCTGTTGATACGTTTTTTTATCAAAAGAGCTAAAATCAGCTATTTTTTTTATACTAGTTATGGTATATTTGTACTTAAAAGCGTTAGTGCGTTGAAGGGAGAGAGAATTATGAGATATTTAACTGCTGGAGAATCTCACGGACCTCAATTAACTGCAATTGTTGAAGGTGTTCCGTCCGGTTTAAATTTAACTGCAGAAGATATAAATAGAGATTTAGCTAGAAGACAAAAGGGCTATGGTCGTGGCCGTAGAATGCAAATTGAAAAGGATCAAGTTCAATTATTGGGTGGGGTAAGACATGGTAAAGCCTTAGGGTCTCCAATCTCTTTAGTTGTAGAAAACAGAGACTGGAAGCATTGGACAAAAATAATGGGTGCAGAGCCAATTACTCCTGAGGAAGAACAAGAAGTAAAACGTCAAATTACACGTCCACGTCCTGGTCATGCTGACTTAGTTGGTGCGATGAAGTATGGTCATCGAGATATGAGAAATGTATTAGAACGTTCTTCAGCACGTGAGACAACAGTTCGTGTAGCTGTTGGTGCTTTAGCAAAGCAAATTTTAGCAGAGTTAGATATAAAAGTTGTTGGACATGTTTTAGAAATTGGCGGTGTAAGGGCTGAAAATACTGAATACCGTGATATTGATGATCTTTTAGCAGTAACAGAAGAATCACAAGTAAGATGCTATGATCGTCAGGCTGAAACTAAAATGATGGAAGCAATTGATCAAGCGAAGGAAAATGGCGATTCAATCGGAGGAATTGTTGAAGTTGTCGTTGAAGGACTACCAGCGGGAATTGGCAGCTATGTACATTATGATCGCAAGTTAGATAGTAAGATTGCAGGTGCTATTGTCAGCATTAATGCCTTTAAAGGTGTGGAATTTGGTATCGGCTTTGAAGCGGCTAGAAAATTTGGTAGTCAAGTTCATGATGAGATTGAATGGACTGAAGAAGCTGGATATACTCGTAAAACAAATCGTCTAGGTGGATTCGAAGGTGGCATGACAACAGGTATGCCAATTGTTGTAAGAGGGGTTATGAAACCAATTCCAACACTGTATAAACCATTAAAAAGTGTGGATATTGAAACAAAGGAACCATTTACTGCAAGTATTGAACGTTCTGATAGTTGTGCAGTCCCTGCAGCAAGTGTTGTAGCAGAGTCAGTTGTAGCATGGGAAATTGCAAATGCAATTGTCGAGCAGTTTGGTGCTGATCGTATGGATCTTATAAAAGAAAATATTAAGAAAATGCGCGAATATACGAGGGATTTTTAATGAAGTCGATTTTAATCAATACTACTGAGGAGAGCTACCCGGTATTTGTTGGTAATGAAGCGATAAATGAATTGCCTTCCCTTTTAAGAAGCCTTTCTCCATCAAAGGTTCTTATTGTAACAGACACAAATGTTGACCAATTATATGGTAATATGTTGGTCGATAAAGTTGACAAGGAATGGATGACCTATAAGTATGTAATTAAAAGTGGTGAGGCAGCTAAATCATTTGATATGTTTTACGAACTCCACTCTTATGCCTTAAAACAAGAACTAGATCGTAAATCAGTTATCATCGCCTTCGGAGGTGGAGTAGTTGGTGATTTAACGGGTTTTGTTGCCGCTACATATATGAGAGGAGTACCTTTCATACAAGTGCCAACAACATTATTAGCACATGATAGTGCAGTTGGTGGTAAAGTAGCGATAAACCATCCTGAAGGAAAAAATATGATCGGTGCTTTTTATCAACCAAAAGCAGTTGTTTATGATAGTAACTTTTTACAAAGCCTGCCAACTAATGAACTGAGATCAGGTTTTGCAGAGGTTATTAAGCATTCTCTTATTCGAAGTGAAAGTCTGTATCAGTTCTTATATTCAGAAATTCGCCATTTAGAAGACATAACAACAGATAAATTACAACGCATGATTCTTGAAGGAATCCAAATAAAAGCAGATGTTGTATCAAAGGATGAAAAGGAATTAGGACTTCGAGCAATCTTAAACTTTGGACATACACTTGGACATGCAGTAGAAGCAGAAGCAGGCTATGGAAAGCTTTCACATGGTGATAGTATTGCGATTGGTATGCTATTTGCTACATGGTTAAGTAATAAAACACTTAATGTTACGCTTCCATACTACGAATTGAAATCATGGTTTAAAGCGATTGGTTTTCCAACAGAGGTGCCTTATTCACAAACAACGAATCAATTGATTAATAAAATGAAAAAAGATAAAAAAACTAAGTCGAATCAATTGACAATGATTTTATTAGAAGAAATCGGTGTTACAACATCAGTGCTTTTTTCTGAAGATGAATTATATTCTTTACTTGATGAGTGGAGAGCTGAAGAACGAGGTGAAAAGGTTGATTAGGGGAATTCGAGGAGCAACAACTGTTATTGAAAACAAAGAAGATGTTATTTTAAAAGCTACTGAAGAGTTGATACATGAAATGATTCGTAAAAATGATATACGACCTGAAAATGTTGCACAAGTGATTATGACTGTTACAGAGGATCTAACAGCAACATTTCCTGCAAAAGCTTTAAGAACACTAAGAGGCTGGACATATGTTCCTGTTATGTGCATGAAGGAAATACCAGTTCCTAACAGTCTTGGGAAATGTATAAGAATTATGATGACTGTAGAGACAAATGAAAAGCAAGAAAATATCCATCATGTTTATTTGGAAGAAGCAGTTAAGCTAAGACCAGATTTGTCTATTATCTGAGCGTTTGTTAATAGTAGAAGCTAATCGAAGTAATAATTTTACAGCGTGAAAATTCAGAACAATCTTACATTAACCTTGACAATAATTGATGTAATGTAATAACATGATGAAGAAGATTGATTAGTTAATTAGTTGAGTAGAATAGATTAGTATAGTATAGGGTAGCAGAGAATGAGTTAGTTTAGCTGAGGTTTTATTTTTAACGGCACAAGTCTACCCAAAAACCACAGTGTTTTTGGGTTTTTATTTTTTCTTTTAAGTATTTGTATACTTTAAACATACTAAAAGGACATACTTTTTCAAAAGACCTGTCCTTGTATGTAACAGAGAAAATGTGCTTATACAATCTTCAAATAGTTACAACCTCCTAAATCCTCGTTCTCCAAATTTATTGGAGGAGTGAGTCAATTTGAATTTTTCTTCTTTTACTACATTTTGTGAAGATAGTAAGCATTATCGAACAATCCCCATTGTTAAAAAATATATCGTTGATACATTTACACCCATTCAATTATTTCAGCTTTTTCAGGATGAAGCTGTTTACTTATTAGAGAGCAAGGATTCTGAATCTAGTTGGTCTCGTTACTCATTTATAGGTCTAAATCCATTTTTATTTATAGAAGAAAACCATGGAGAATTTTCGATCTTAAATGAACAAAGAAAAACACTTTCTAAGTCTCATTCTTTAACGGAAATATTTGAGAATCTGCAAGAGCATTTGGCCATTAAACTTCCTGAATTGGATATTCCTTTTGTAGGAGGAGCGGTAGGTTATATTGGCTATGACACAGTATCGATCTTAGAAAAGGTAGAAAAACATGTAACTGACGATCTTAAGCAGCAAAATTGTATGTTTTTTGTCTGTGAAACAGTTATTGCTTTTGATCATCAAGAGAAACAACTCTATTTTATTCATTTTGAACGAGTAAACGGAGAAGAAGTTGAAGATGAAGTACACCTTAAAGCAACTTACCAGCTTGCTGAAGCAAAAATGAACAAATATATAAGTAAGCTGAAGCAAAAAGAACAGCCAGAACATTTTCCATTACCAGTTTCAGCTGAATTTGACGTTAATTTCGATGAAATTAAGTCAAATTATGAAAAGAATAAGTTTCTAGAGGATGTTGAGAAAGTAAAGGAATACATTCGTGCAGGAGATATTTTCCAAGGAGTTTTGTCACAAAGATTTGAAATTCCGATCTCAACTGATGGCTTTTCATTATACCGTATTTTACGAATAGTAAATCCATCCCCATATTTATTTTATATTCGTTTTAATGATACAGAGCTTGTAGGTAGCTCTCCTGAAAGGTTAATTTATATTCAAAATAAACATCTTGAAATACACCCTATTGCTGGAACAAGAAGACGTGGCAAAACAACTGAGGAAGATCTTTATTTTGAAGAAGAATTAAAAAATGACGAAAAAGAAAAAGCAGAACATTATATGTTAGTAGATTTGGCGCGTAATGACCTCGGTCGAGTAGCAGAATATGGTTCAGTAATAACACCGACGTTAATGGAGGTAGGGCGATTTTCACATGTTATGCACCTAATCTCAAAGGTTACAGCAAGAATTAAAAGTGATATTCATCCAATTGATGCACTACTTTCATCATTTCCAGCAGGAACTGTATCTGGTGCTCCAAAAATTCGGGCAATGCAAATCATTCAAGAATTAGAACCTACAGCAAGAGGCAGCTATGCTGGTTGTGTCGCATATGTAGGCTTTGATGGAAATATTGATTCATGTATAACAATACGAACGATAACTGTTAAAAATAATACTGCATATGTGCAAGCTGGAGCTGGAATTGTTGTTGATAGTGTTCCTGAGCTTGAATGGAAGGAAACGTGTAATAAAGCGAGTGCCATGTTAAAAGCAATCCAATTAGCAGAAAAGGTTTTTAATGAGGAGGTAAATGGTGATGAAAGAGCTACTAGCACAATGTATTGAAGGAAATACATTAACTGAGAAACAGGCAGAACAAGTAATGGATTCGATTATGGAAGGAGAGGTAACACCAAGTCAAATTGCTAGCCTTGTTTCGATTATGCGACTTAGAGGCGAAACAGTTGATGAAATCGTTGGTTTTACAAAATCGATGAAGAATCATATGACATCGATACACTATGAAAGCGATGTTGTCGATACGTGTGGCACTGGTGGTGATGGAGCCTCAACCTTTAATATATCAACAGCTGCTGCAATAGTTGTTTCATCATTAAAGGTGAAAGTTGCAAAACATGGAAACCGTGCATTTTCCTCTAAAAGTGGAAGTGCAGATGTCCTTGAAACTCTAGGAATAAATATTCAAACAACACAAGATGAAGCTGTGAAAAGCCTTGATGACAAAAACATGAGCTTTTTATTTGCGCCGATGTTCCATTCATCAATGAAGCATGCTGTTAATCCTCGAAAAGAAATCGGCTTTCGAACTGTTTTTAATCTACTAGGACCATTATCAAATCCGGCTAATGCCAAAAGGCAAGTAATTGGTGTATTTTCAACTGAATATGCTGAAAAAATGGCAAAAGCGTTAAATCGTTTAGGTGCAGAGCATGTATTGCTTGTTACAGGACGTGATGGGTTGGACGAAATCTCTATTTCAGCTGAGACAGATGTCGTTGAGCTTAAAAACGGTGTGATCACTAGATATGTTCTCCATCCAAATGACTTTGGGCTATTAGAAGGTGATATTGAAGATATAAAAGTATCAAATGCGCAAGAAAGTGCGGAACTAATCGAAAGTATTTTTCGAGGAAGAGCACCAAAAAGTGCTGAGGATATTGTGGCAATTAATGCTGCAGCTGCACTATATGTAGCAAACTATGTCCAAACATTTGCAGACGGTGTTATGTTTGCTAAAGAAGCGATTAGGAACGGTTTAGCTTTACAGCAATTAACGGTGTTACGTCATCAGCGGGAGGAAAACTATGCTTGATAAAATAATAGAAACAAAGAAAGAAGAAATAAAAAAACTAATCTTACCTGATGATGAGAGGCTACCACGTCTCTCCTTCTATGATGCATTAAAAGCTCCACATCGTGAACTAGGACTTATTGCAGAAGTCAAAAAGGCATCCCCATCTAAGGGATTAATAAAAGCGGATTTTCACCCTGTTGAAATTGCCCTAGCATATGAAAAGGGTGGAGCAGATTGTTTGTCAGTACTAACAGATACACCATACTTTCAAGGGAAACGAGAGTATTTAACTGATGTAAAGAAGGCTGTAAACCTTCCAATATTAAGAAAGGATTTCATTATCGACCACATTCAGATTGATGAGGCAAATCGTATTGGTGCAGATGCCATATTATTAATTGGAGAAGCACTTGAGTCTTCGCTATTAAAGGAACTTTATCAATATGCGTTACAGTTAAATTTAGATATACTAGTAGAGGTACATGATCAAGATACACTAGAAAAGGTATTAAAGGTTATAACACCAAAAATTCTAGGGGTTAATAATCGAAACTTAAAAACCTTTGAAACAAATATTGGGCAGCTAGAAGAAATGGCATCTTCTATCCCAAGGGATACGTTACTCGTTAGCGAAAGTGGCCTATATACAAGAGATGATTTAAATCTTGTTCAGCAATATGGAGCTAAGGCTGTATTAGTAGGAGAATCGCTTATGAGAAAAGACGATCAAGCTGTGGCAATTAAAGAACTGTTTGGAGAAAGTATCAATGCCTAAACCGTTATTGAAATTTTGTGGAATTCGTTCTCTTGATGATTTGAAAATTGTTTCTAGCTCTCAAGCTGAATACATCGGTCTTATTTTCGCAGAAAGTAAACGGAGAGTAGATCCAAAAATCGTAAAAACATGGCTAAAAGAAGTAGATATTACTGCAAAAAAACTTGTTGCAGTTTTTGTTAATCCTACCGCAAATGAACTCGCTGATGTTTTAACAAATCTTCCTATCGATGTTATACAATTTCATGGAAATGAATCCTATGAGGATATAAAAAAAGTAAAAGAGACTTTTGCGGGCACTGTGTGGAAAGCCCTTCATCACCATTCTAAAACTATTGAAGAGATGCATTCTTTTAAAAATATTGTCGATGGATTTGTTATCGATTCAAGGATGAAAGGTCAATGGGGTGGGACAGGTGTTAGCTTTGATTGGTCTGCAGTCCCTCATTATATAAAGTTCTCTCGCGATACAAGCAAGCTATGTTTTATTGCTGGTGGTGTTAATGAAAGCAATATTGGAAAATTATTAACATATCACCCTCAAGGAATCGATTTATCTAGTGGTATAGAAGTAGATAACAAGAAAAGTAAGGATAAGATCGAACGAATAGAAGAAAGGGTGTTACAGAATGTCAATATATCCAGATAAGAATGGCAGATATGGAGAGTTTGGTGGTCGCTTCGTACCTGAAACATTAATGAGTCCATTAGCAGAAATAGAACAAGCACACAAAGAAGCAATGCAAGACCCAGCATTTTTAGAAGAATATCATCATTTATTGAATGAATACTCTGGCAGACCGACTACTGTTACGCTTGCAGGAAATGTAACAGAAAAACTTGGCGGTGCTAAAATCTACCTAAAAAGAGAAGATTTAAACCATACAGGTGCTCATAAAATTAATAACGCCATCGGACAAGCTTTACTTGCGAAAAGAATGGGTAAAACAAAGATTATTGCTGAAACGGGTGCAGGGCAGCATGGTGTTGCAACAGCAACTGTCGCTGCAAAGTTTGGTATGGAATGCAAAGTGTTCATGGGTGAAGAGGATGTAAGACGTCAACAGTTAAATGTGTTTCGTATGCAGTTACTTGGTGCAGAGGTTATTCCTGTAACAAGTGGAAATAAAACATTGAAAGATGCAACAAATGAGGCAATGCGTTATTGGGTTCAGCATTGTGAGGATCATTTTTATATAATTGGGTCGGTTGTTGGTCCACATCCATACCCTTATATCGTTAGAGAGTTTCAACGTGTAATTGGTGACGAAGCTAAAGAGCAGTTTCAAAAAATTGAGGGCACTCTGCCTACTAAAGTAATGGCTTGTGTTGGTGGTGGAAGTAATGCCATTGGTATGTTTGCTGCATTTTTAAAAGAAAAAGTTGATCTAGTTGCAGTAGAAGCAGCTGGAATGGGTGTTGATACAGACATGCATGCGGCTACAATTACAAAAGGAACAAAAGGTGTTCTTCATGGATCATTAACCTATTTATTACAGGATGAATTTGGTCAAATTACTGAACCATATTCAATTTCTGCAGGGCTTGATTACCCTGGTATAGGACCTGAACATGCCCATTTAGCAAGCACAGGACGAGTGAAGTATGAAAGTGTAACAGACCAAGAAGCTTTAGTTGCGCTAGAATTATTGGCAAAGGAAGAAGGAATCTTAGCAGCAATTGAATCTGCACATGCACTTTCTTCTGCTTTTGAACATGCAAAACAAATGGCTAGTCATGAAAGTATTCTTATTTGCTTATCAGGTAGAGGAGATAAGGATGTACACACCTTAATGTCTCATTTCAAGGAGGAAGCAAAACATGAAGACACTATTCAAGCAGCCACTACAAAATAAACTTTTTATACCATTTATTACTGCGGGTGATCCAGATGGTAACGCAACAATAGATTTAGCAGTTGCATTGCAAGAGGCTGGTGCGTCAGCAATCGAACTAGGGATACCGTATTCTGATCCAGTAGCGGATGGACCCGTTATTCAGAAAGCATCCAGCCGAGCATTAAAGAACGGTATGAATATAGTAAAAGCAATGAAGCTAGTTCCTGAAATGAGGAAAAAAGGAGTAAATATTCCGATTATTCTATTCACGTATTATAATCCTGTGTTACAATTAGAACAGGAATCCTTTTTCGCTTTACTGCGAGAAAATACGATTGATGGTTTGCTTATTCCTGATATCCCTTTTGAAGAAAGCGCGGAACTTCGTCAAAAATGTCAGGAGCATTCAATCTCATTTATATCTCTTGTTGCACCAACATCATCAAGTCGAATTAAAATGATTGCGGAAAATGCAGAAGGATTTGTATATTGTGTTTCTTCCTTAGGAGTAACTGGTGTCAGAAAGAATTTTGACAACTCAATAACCTCTTTCCTAGATGAAGTAAAACAATATAGTAATGTACCTGTCGTCGTTGGTTTTGGCGTATCTTCTAAAGAGCAGGTAGAAGAGTTATCAAGCATTTGCGATGGTGTTGTAGTAGGTAGTGCATTAGTTCGAGAAATTGAACGACTACAAACATCCTTATTAAACGAAACAACTCGCAACAAGGCAATTGACGAATTCAGAGAATTCGCTAAAACCTTTGGCTCTGAAAATGAAAGTAAAGAGTATGTATAAGCACATGCAATTCATTATTTAATTGCTTAATTTTAATTAACACATTAAGATAGTATACAACATTATCAGAGGGAAGTTCCCTCTGATTAAGTTTCACTTATAGTAGGAGAGGTGTTATGCTTTGCAAATTAAAGAGCAGTTACTAAGTTTAAAACCATATCAACCAGGAAAACCAATTGAAGAAGTAAAAAAAGAGTTTAACTTAACAAAAGTAGTCAAACTTGCATCAAATGAAAACCCATATGGTTGCTCAAAAAAAGCAAAACAAGCGATACTAGATGAACTTGATCAGCTAGCTATTTATCCGGACGGCTATAGTGCTCTTCTTCGTACACAAGTAGCTAAGCATGTAGGTGTAAATGAAGATGAATTATTGTTCGGAAATGGGTCTGACGAAGTCGTGCAAATTATTTGTCGTGCACTTTTAAGCCCACAAAAAAATACGGTGATGGCTACTCCAACATTTCCTCAATACAAACATAATGCTGTGATTGAAGGAGCAGAAATTCGGGAAGTTCCACTTGTTGATGGAGACCATAACCTTGATGAAATGCTCACTAAGATTGATGAAAACACTACAGTGCTATGGGTTTGTACACCAAATAATCCTACTGGTACATATGTAAAAAAACAAGAATTATTAGATTTCTTAAGTAAAGTACCTAAACATGTTCTTGTTGTAGTTGATGAAGCCTATTATGAATATGTTGTGGCAGAGGATTATCCTCAAACTGTCCCACTTTTAAAAGATTATCCGAATTTAATGATCCTTCGAACTTTTTCAAAAGCATACGGACTTGCAGCGTTGCGTGTTGGCTATGGGATTGCAAATGCTGACTTAATCCGAAAAATCGAGCCAGCAAGGGAACCATTCAATACGAGTCGTGTTGCACAGGCTGCGGCAATTGCTGCCTTAGAGGACCCAGCATTTGTTTCTGAATGCAGTGATAAAAATAAACAAGGTTTGCAACAATTTTACCAATTCTGTGAAGATCTAAAATTAGAATTTTACCCATCAGAAGGAAATTTTATCTTAATCGATTTTAAGCGAGATTCAGATGAAGTTTTTAATGCATTACTAAAAAAAGGGTATATCGTTCGTTCCGGAAATGCATTAGGTTTTCCAACACATTTGCGTATTACTGTTGGGACGGAAGAACAAAATGCAGAAATTATTGAGATATTAAAAGAATTTGTTCTTGAATAAAGTTTTAGTCCTCTTTTCAAATAGAAGAGAGGACTAAGTTTTAGAAAGCTATTCTTTAATGCAACAACTATTAAACTTATTGATATATATAATTAAATAATGTTCTTTTTTTATAGTTTCTCTTATAGTATAACCCTTACTTTATCTATGAATAGCCTCTTTAGAATGATAGGCAAAAAAGGTGATTTTGATGGTGAAAAACATTTATTTAATAGGACTCGGCTTAATAGGGGGCTCTATTGCTTTATCAATTAAACAAAAAGATCCTTCAATACATATCATTGGGTTTGATATTAATGAAGATCAAGTGATGCTAGCAAAAAAGATCGGTGCTATAGATGAAATCTCACCAACTCTTTTTCCGAATCTAGCCTCTGTTGATATTATTTTTATTTCTACACCTGTTCAGCAAACAATAAACATTATCGAACAGCTTCAAGCTGTGGAGTTGAAACAGGGTGTAATTATTACAGACGTTGGCAGCACAAAAGTGAAAATAGTAGAATGTGCAACAAAATATCTAAATGGTAGAATTAAATTCATCGGAGGTCATCCGATGGCTGGCTCACATAAGTCGGGAATTTTAGCCGCAAAGCCTCATTTATTTGAGAATGCTTTTTACATATTAACCCCTTCAGAATATGTAACCCCTCATGATCTTTCTGTTCTAACAGAGGTCTTGGATGGAACGAAAGCTAATTTCATAGAGATGTCTCCCGAAGAGCATGATAAGGTGACAGGGGTAATAAGTCATTTTCCTCATATAGTTGCTGCAAGCTTAGTGTATCAAGCAGAAAGCTATGAAGAACAATTTCCACTTGTTAAAAGACTCGCAGCTGGCGGCTTTCGAGATATAACGCGAATTGCCTCTAGCAACCCTGCAATGTGGAGAGATATTTTACTACACAACAAAGGTCCATTGTTAAATCTGTTTGAAGAATGGATTTCTGAGATGGAACGAGTAAAAAGCTTTGTAGAAAATGAACAAGCTGATCAATTATATACGTATTTTGAGCATGCGAAACAATATCGAGATGGTTTGCCTGAAAAACAAAAAGGGGCAATCCCATCATTCTATGATTTATTTGTGGATGTTCCTGATTACCCAGGTATAATCTCTGAGATTACTGGTTATTTAGCGAAAGAAGAAATAAGTTTAACAAATATACGGATTATTGAAACGCGAGAAGAGATTTATGGGGTATTAAGATTAAGCTTCCAAACTGAACGTGATCGTGAATTAGCAATAGATTGTATTGGTAAATATTCAAATTATGATACATTTATCATATAACAAGTGAACAACAACAAAAAAGAATTCTTATGTATTTAATAGAGGTGGATTTAATGGCAGATTTAAAAAAGTTATCAAAGGTAAGCAGTTTAGCCGGTTCTGTTGAAGTACCAGGTGATAAATCAATCTCACATCGAGCTGTTATGTTTGGGGCTATAGCAGATGGTAAAACAGAAATTTCAAATTTTTTAATGGGTGCTGATTGCTTAAGTACGGTTTCCTGTTTTCGAAAAATGGGTGTAGCAATCGATATTCAGGAAGGTCTTGTTACTGTTGAAGGAAAGGGCTTAGATGGTTTAGAAGAGCCTTCAGAGATCCTAGATGTAGGTAATTCAGGTACCACAACCAGATTAATGATGGGAATATTAGCTGGAACCGATTTCCACTCTTGTATCATTGGTGATGAGTCAATTGCAAAAAGGCCTATGTCTCGTGTAACTAATCCATTAAAGCTGATGGGTGCAACAATTGATGGACGAGAAAACGGACAATATACTCCTTTAGCAATTCGTGGTAACAACCTAAACGGGATAAACTACGAATCACCAGTTGCTAGTGCACAGGTTAAATCAGCAATACTTTTAGCGGGGTTACGGACGAATCAAGAAGAAACAATCGTAACTGAACCACATAAATCGCGAGATCATACTGAACGTATGTTAAGAGCGTTTGGTGTTAAAGTTAAAGAGGATGAGAGGTCAGCTTCAGTTATAGGTGGCCAAAACCTTAAAGCAACAAATATCTTTGTACCAGGTGACATCTCATCTGCAGCCTTTTTCCTTGTTGCAGGAGCTATTGTCCCTAATAGTGAAATACTCTTAAGAAATGTCGGAATTAACCCAACAAGAACAGGAATTCTCGATGTGTTAAAAATGATGGGTGCCTCAATTGAAATAATCCCGCAAGAAAACCAGTCTTTTGAACCAATTGCTGATATTTTAATTAAATCATCATCTTTAAAAGGAACAACCATTAGTGGTGACTTAATTCCTAAACTAATAGATGAAATTCCAGTTATAGCGTTATTGGCAACTCAAGCTGAAGGTGACACAATCATTAAAGATGCAAGTGAGCTTAAAGTGAAGGAAACAAATCGAATCGATACGGTAGTCGGTGAATTAACAAAAATTGGAGCTAACATTAAGGCGACTGATGACGGCATGGTTATTACAGGTAAATCGAACTTGCTAGGAAATGCAACTGTATCTAGTCATGGAGATCATCGAATTGGGATGATGCTTGCTATAGCTTCATGTATTACCGAACAGCCAATCAACTTACAAGATGCTACAGCAATTGATGTTTCCTATCCAAACTTTTTTGATCATTTATCAGTATTATCAAAATAATATTTTACTTAAAAACTATTGAGATTAGCTTTCTATTATTGATTAGTCAATCAAAACCAAGCTTGGTTTTGATTCAATTAATGATAAAAGCTGTCTCTTTTTTGTCGTCTAGAAACTTTTAATATCCTGTACTGTGGTGTGAAAACAATAAGCATAATTTTTCAGATCCCCACATAGCTTGTCTTATAGAGGATGAAAGGTGGGGAGTGTATCATGAGTTATATCATTGACAGAGTAAATCTATTAAAGTCTGATGGTCTAGAGAAAACATCATTATTAATTGTTAAAAATAAAATTGAATTTATGCGTCACACTATGGAAAATATTCGTTTTATGAAAATGGATATGAGCTCTTATTTATTAACCCCAGGATATGTCATGCTGGATTTTTCTCTTCATACGTCACTTCATTTCCAAGAATTCAAACAATCTATCATTGAAAAGTATCTAAAAAAAGGATGTACATCACTTCTTACGGTTGTAAATATAGATTATGAACAACAACTAAGTGCAAAAGTAAAACAAAAAAGACACTTAATGATAAATTCTCCGATTGATTATTATATTAGTGTTAAGATTCCATTTAAAGCTTTGAGCCCATCAATTTTAAGAAGATGTAAACAAGAAAATATATCTGTGGTTTTTGTGGAAATTGATAATACTGATAAGCTCACCTCAAAATCCTGGGGATGGATAAGGGACGCAATGTTTTCAAATCCAATCACTCTTATTCCATTTTCACGAGATGAAAGCACTGTTATTAGTAAAAAGCAAAAGCTCCTTCAAGTATGGGAGAAAATCATGAAAGAACATCGATTATCTTCTATTCCAACTCCATTAAAAGAAGGAGTACCATTAACAAAAGAAGCATTAATGAGATTAGGTATTTATCCTGAAAAAGGAGATATTCGAGTTGGTGGACAAGTAAATTATAATTTGTACAAACTAAACGAAATAAGGTATCATACCGATGGTAAGCCTATTATCAATTATGATGAACACTTCCCGAACATTACAGCACACCAAGGAAGATTAATTAATGTAAACGGAGAAGTCTCATTTCATCCAGGAATTGGCGAAGAATGTTTTATCACAATTTCAAGTCGTTTCATACCACAATCAGCATCATTTTGATGTATGATAAAGATATGTAAATAACAAAACGAAATAGGGCAAACCTCAAAGTCATCAAACATCAAGTTTTAAATAAACATTTGATATGTCGATTTAATAATTCAAACAATTGTTTATAAAGAAAGGAATTACTATGTTTAATCAAGTGCTAAACGAAGCAATAAATCTTGTAAATAAGGGTGAAACTGAAGAAGGATTAAATTTATTAGCAAATATACTTCCAACACTTCATGATGAAGAGAAACTCCATTTAGCTGATCAATATTATCAATGGGGTATCATTGATCAAGCACATGAAATAGTTGAAGAACTTCATTTTCTGTATCCTGAGGAAACACAAGTAACTTTATTTTTAGCCGAACTTTTCTTAGATTTGGAGAAAGAGGAAGAAGCGATCAATTTATTAAATACAATTACATCTGACCATGAGGCATATCCACAAGCGTTGCTACTTTTAGCTGATTTATATCAAATGCAAGGTTTAGCTGAGGTCAGTGAACAAAAATTGCAAGAAGCAAAGCAGTTACTACCTGAGGAGCCTGTTATAGACTTTGCACTAGGAGAATTTTACTTTCACCAAGGCCAATATAAGCATGCAATACCTTTTTATAAAGCAATTGTAAAAGATCAGAAGTCTATTTCAGGTGTTTCAATTGAACAAAGGTTAGCTGAGTGTTTAAGCGCAACAGGGGAGTTTGAGGAATCGCTTGATTATTATAAACAAGCCGTAATCGAACAAGAGGATCTAAATACGTTATTTGGTTACGGATTTACTGCTTATCAAGGTGGATTTTATAAAACAGCCATTCAACAATTTACTAGGCTAAAAGAAGCAGATCCGCATTTTTCTTCCCTTTATTTGTATTTGGCGAAGGCGTATGAGAATGAAGGTCTCTTACCAGAAAGTCTTGAAACTGTTCAAGAGGGAATTAAGGTTGATGAATATAATAAAGAACTATACTTATATGGCGGTAAGATTGCCATTAAATCTGGCCATATTCATGATGCTGAAAATTTATTGCGTGAAACGCTTGCCATAGATCCAGGTCATATAGAGGCTGCTATTACTTTAACTCATATTTTCCTTCAAGATGAGCGATATGATGATGTAATTGATTTAATATCTGAAAGTAAAAGATATGGAGAAGAGGATCCTCAGTTTGAATGGAACTTAGCACGAGCTTATCATCAAAAAGAAGAGTATTCAGAGGCATTAAACCATTATCAACTTGCATATAATTCTTTCAAGGATCAACGAGAATTTCTTCATGAATATGGGTACTTTTTATTAGAAGAAGGTCGTAAGCAAGAAGCTAAGGAAATATTTGAAAAAATATTAATGCAAGACCCTTCAAATGTCGAAATTGGTGAGATATTGCTACAATTAGAAGATGAGTTTTAAGGGAAATAAGGAGGATTTTATTTTGTTTTTGTGGAATTAACCATAGTATGAATTAATTGAACTGCAGAGGAGGGAATTGTATGGTGGCCCCTGTATCTGTCCACGAAAAGAAAGATTTTGTCAGGTGGTTTTTAAACCATTATCAGCTGAAAAGAAGAGAATGTGTGTGGATTTTAAATTATTTAATGAGTCATGATACCTTAATGGAAAAAGTTCATTTTGTTGAGCAAGCTCAGTATTGTCCTAGGGGTATAATCATGTCAACGCATTGTGTTGAAGAAGTTCCTTTTCGCTTTTATAAAGAAAACGTAATGACAACAGATGCAGAAAAATCATTCCATGATATACGTTTAAATAAAGATGAAGAACTTTTTATTCAACTAAATTTTAGATCTGTTTATCAATCGCCACAGTACGCCGCTGTATTAGAATCAAATCCATTTATGCCCGAACACTTACATGGAAATGAGAAGGATCGTGAAGTTGCTGAAAAAGTTCTAGATCATTCCCTTCAAACTTTTCAAAAGGAAAAATTGTTACAATTAATTGATGAAGCTCTTGATCGTCAAGACAAGGAAGGTTTTCAAAGACTTACTCAGCAATTGATAAACTTGAAAAATCATCAAAGCTAAATAAGTGAGAGCGGCCTACATATCTGGTTGCTAAATAAAGTAACACTTTTAAAGTACCTGAAAAATTTCATTAAACCGGAGACTATTAAAGAAGCTAACAACCTATTCACTAGGTGTGGCTTCTTTTTCTTTTTAAGGACTTTTCCAGTTTCTAAAGACTATCATAGTCTCTTTATATGCTTCAAATTTAACAATTTGTAAGACAAGCTTTATAATAGATCTAGTCGTAAAAATATCGGAAAGGAGTGGAATAAATTGAAGTGGGTTGCAAGTGATGTAGATGTTATTAACCAATCAAAAGAGTACGTAGATACTGCGATAATTCCGTTAATACCTGTTTCTTTAAAGTCAGATTTTAAAGGTACTGTGTCAAAAGGTGAGTTTATTACGTATGTTTCAGATGAACTTGAGAGACAATTAAAAGGAAGAGTTTTCTTATTTCCTTCATTTTCATATTTAAAGAATTCTGAGAAAGTGATTGAAAATGTAATAGAATGGAAAAATGAAATACAACAGGAATTTAAGCATGTTCTTTTTCTTACAAGTGATGAAACTTTAAAAAACAGTAAATGCGAACAGTTAAAGGCTCATCTTATTTGGTTACCATCAGTACCGTTTGAGCATATGAATGAGGGTTTGAAGAGAAAGCTTTTACAGGACCAAGTCGAACAAATTTTGAACATTTTATTACAATCTTGGAATAATTGAAAAAAACCTTTTTATTTCCAAGATTACAAATCAGGATTTTATTGACCTCATGGAAAGATTGATATATCATGAGTATGTCCTAGTTTTATATATCATTTCCGTATGTCCTAAACGGACTTAGCTTAAGATAGAGGGGGGAAAATGATGAGCGAGAAAAAACATCGAGTTTCTAGACGTCAATTCTTAAACTACACGCTTACCGGTGTAGGCGGTTTCATGGCTGCAGGTATGCTTATGCCTATGGTTCGCTTCGCACTTGACCCTGTGCTCCGACCAGCAGAAGAAACAGAGTTAGTACAAGTTGTAAAGGTTGACGAAATTACGGAAGAACCTCAACGCTTTGACTTTAAAATCAAGCAAGTAGATGCTTGGTATGAATCAGAAGAAACAAGATCAGCTTGGGTTTTTAAAGAAGGTGACAAAATTACGGCTTTATCACCAGTTTGTAAGCATTTAGGCTGTACTGTCGGTTGGAATAATGATCCAGCAAACCCGAACCAATTTTTCTGTCCGTGTCACTATGGCCGATATAAAAAGGATGGTACAAATGTTCCGGGAACACCACCAATTGCTCCGCTTGATGTTTATAAGCAAGCAGTTAAGGATGGCTATTTATTTTTAGGTGCAGCAAAACCACGTGGGGAGGCGTAATCTATTGTTAAACAAAATTTATGATTGGGTTGACGAACGGTTAGATATTACGCCGATGTGGCGAGATATTGCTGACCATGAAGTTCCTGAACATGTTAACCCTGCACACCATTTTTCTGCCTTTGTTTATTGCTTTGGCGGATTGACATTCTTTGTAACAGTTATTCAAATTCTTTCTGGTATGTTCTTAACAATGTATTATGTACCAGATATTAAAAATGCATGGGAATCAGTTTTCTATTTGCAAAACGAAGTAGCTTTTGGTCAGATTGTCCGTGGTATGCACCACTGGGGAGCTAGTCTTGTAATAGTTATGATGTTCCTACATACATTGCGTGTATTTTTCCAAGGTTCATATAAAAAACCTCGTGAATTAAACTGGGTTGTTGGCGTACTTATTTTCTTTATTATGCTAGGTCTTGGTTTAACAGGTTATTTATTACCATGGGATATGAAAGCGTTATTTGCAACAAAGGTTACATTGCAAATTGCTGAATCAGTACCATTAATTGGACCAACAGTTAAAACATTATTATCTGGTCATCCAGAAATCGTTGGTGCGCAAACACTTACACGTTTCTTTGCTATCCATGTATTCTTCTTACCAGCTGCTCTTTTCGGTTTAATGGCAGCTCACTTTATCATGATACGTAAGCAAGGTATTTCTGGTCCACTATAAGATCTAAAGAGTAAATAGAAATTTATAACCGATACCATTAACTTTTTATCGGAAACCACCTTAGTAAGGAGGGGAAATCATGCATCGCGGAAAAGGTATGAAATTTGTAGGTGACTCTCGTATTCCTGCAGAGAGAAAGCCGAATATTCCGAAAGACTATTCGGAATATCCTGGAAAAACAGAAGCGTTCTGGCCAAACTTCCTTTTAAAGGAGTGGCTAGTAGGTGCTGTTTTCTTAATTGGTTTTTTATGTTTAACAGTAGCACATCCATCGCCGCTTGAGCGTGTGGCTGACCCTACTGATGCTGGTTACATACCATTACCAGACTGGTACTTCTTATTCTTATACCAATTGTTGAAATATTCTTATGCATCTGGACCTTATACGGTTATAGGTGCAATTGTTATTCCAGGTCTTGCTTTCGGTGCTTTAATGTTAGCTCCATTTTTAGACCGTGGCCCACATCGTCGTCCGGCAAAGCGTCCTATTGCAGTAGGAATGATGATTCTAGGTGTAGCGGGTACGTTTTACTTAACTTGGGAATCTGTTGCAACTCATGACTGGGAAGCTGCAGCTGAACAAGGTAAGATTAAAGCAGAAGCAGATATTGATAAAGAATCTGAAGGCTATGCAATCTATCAGGAGCAAGGCTGTATTTCTTGTCATGGTGACAATCTTGAAGGTGGAGCTGCAGGTAAGGCTCTAGTTGATAATGGATTAGAACCTGATAAAATTGCGGATATTGCTAAAAATGGTCAAGGTGCTATGCCTGCTGGCGTATTCAAAGGCACAGATGAACAATTAAAAGTACTATCAGAATTTATCTCTGGTGTTACGGCAAAATAAAAGCTGACTATTGTCAGCTTTTTTTGCACGATCAGAATTAAGAAAAAAAGACATTCACTATCAGGAATATGAAGAAAATCAAAGCAATATTAGAAAGTATAAATTATTTGTACTAAGTTTAATGTCAGATCCGTCATCTAGTATTTCTAATAAAAAACAAAGAGTCTGGTGAGTGGGAAAATGAAAATATTTCAATATGTTTTAGGTCAGAAGCCTATTTTAATAGTCATGTTTTTAATTAACTTTTTCGGAACCTTTTACGGTTACTATTGGTACAGATATCAATTGTCTGAAACCCCAGCACACTTTTATTTATTTGTTCCTGATAGTCCCACTGCAAGTTTATTTTTTTTGATTGTTTTACTCGGGTTTTTAATTCGTAAAAACTTTCCTCTAATAGAAGCTTTAGCGATTGTTACGCTATTCAAGTATGGGATTTGGGCAGTCATAATGAACATCTTAGTATTGTTGATTGATGGAAGTTTACCTTGGGAGGGGTACATGTTAATTGCATCCCATTTTGGAATGGCTATTCAAGGCTTACTTTATGCACCCTATTATCGCTTTAAAGCTTGGCATTTATTAGTTGCTGCTGTTTGGACTTTACATAATGATGTAATTGACTATGTTTTTGGGATGATGCCGCATTATAGCATGTTAATGGATTATAGTAATCATATTGGTTACTTTACATTTTGGCTAAGTATTATTTCACTTTTAATTGGTTATGGTTTAGTACTGAATAAACGGTCTTACAAATTATCTCTTCCAAAATAAAAACTTTTTTAGCTTGAATAATTTGGTCTAACCTTGTCCATTTCTACATACGATTCTTAGTAGAAGTTCTAGGGGGGACAAGGATGAAGAAATGGATAGTCGCACTCATTATTGGAATGGTGCTGATTCACATAAAACCAGCACTTGCAGAAGAAACTTATGACTGGGAATCGTTAAATCAGATTTCTGATTCAGCATTACAACTAGCGAAGCAAGAACGCTTTAGCGAGTCTGCCCAATTACTTGAATATTTTGCTGTTAAATTTGAAGAAATACCAATTGATAGAGAGTATATATCACTAGACCATTTTCGAACCATTACTAGTACTCACAAAAATGCAAAAGATATCATACAGGATGAAAAGATAAGTACAGATGAAAAAGTTCGTTCCTTAACAAAATTCCGCTTAGTTGTAGATGCGATGGTATCTGAACATCAACCATTGTGGGGTTCGATGGAATCTTCAATTATGGAAACATTCTCTCAAATGAAAAGTGATGTTGAAGAAGGGGACAATCAATCTTTCCAACATGATTGGAATCAATTCTTAGCTCTATATGAGGTGATTTATCCCAGTATACAAGTGGATTTTGATAGTCAACGTGTTAAAAAGATGGATGCCCATATTTCTGTTGTAGAGGATCGCTTATTCCAAGAGATTCCTGAAACAAGTCGTGTAAAGCAATTAGCTATCATGGAAGAGGAATTAAAAGCACTTTTTGAGAGAGTGAAAGAGGATGAGGCAGATCCATCATTACTATGGGTAATAATTTCAACGGGGAGTGTGATTTTATTATCACTATCATACTCAGGTTGGAGAAAGTACCGAGGAGAAAAGGAAAAGCAAGCAAAAAGGGAAAATAATAACCAATAGAAAAGAGAGGTTGAAATTCTAACCTCTCTTAGCTGCTGTATTACTAGTAATTAGCCACGATCTACCGTTGAATAGGTTTTTTATTTTCATCTAACGTAAATCCCTCACCTAAAACATCGTGGACATCACTAACAGCTACAAATGCATGTGGATCAACAGAAGTAATAACACTTTTCAATCTAACAATTTCATTTTTTCCTACTACACAATACAAAACATCTCGATTCTGCTTTGTAAATGACCCTTGTCCTTTTAATACAGTTACTCCTCGATCCATTTCTTTCATAATTCTTTTTGAAATTTCCTCAGATTGACTTGAAATAATAGTAGCACCTTTTGCTGCATAGGCTCCCTCTTGCATAAAGTCGATTACGCGAGCTCCCACAAAAACAGCTACAAGTGTATACATTGCTTCTTTGTAGGAGAGGTAAGTAATTAACGACAATGAAATGACACATAGGTCAAATAGAAACATTGTTTTTCCCATACTCCAGCCTAAATAACGATGGGATAATCTAGCGATAATATCTACTCCTCCAGTTGTTCCACCATAACGAAAAATAATACCTAACCCGATACCAAGTGAAACTCCAGCGAAAAGAGCTGCAAGCGTTAAATCATCATTTAATGGCATATTAATTTGATAACGTTGAAAGATCCATAAATACACAGATAAACTAATCGTACCAATCATTGTGTATAAAAATGAAGTTCTTCCTAGAACCCGCCAACCGATAAAAAACAATGGTATATTTAATAATAAATTGGATATTGATGGATCAAACTTGAACAGGAAGTACAACATGAGGGTAATACCAGTGAACCCACCCTCTGCCAAATTATTTTGCATATTAAAATGTACAAGCCCAAAACCAAATATGGCTGACCCAATTAAAATAAAAAGTATGTTTTTTATACGAATATCACCAAACATTAGACACCTCCCAAAATGCAACCATGGCAAAAATATTATAGTTGATAGAAAGTCAAGGTGCAAATTTTGAAAAAATGATGACGAAATAATTGTAAAACTTAATTGTATTAGCTAACATTATATTGATAAGTAAATGAGGTGAAACAAATGGAGCATAAAACGATGAAAGACCTTCAAAATGATGTTGACCAATACATAAGCGGGTTTAAGGAAGGATATTTCTCACCATTAGCAATGATGGCTCGAATTTCCGAAGAAGTTGGCGAGTTAGCCAGAGAAATCAATCACTATTATGGTGAAAAGCCCAAAAAGGCTTCTGAAAAGGAAAAGGAAATAGAAGAAGAACTGGGGGATGTTCTATTTGTTCTAATATGTCTTGCTAATTCATTGAATATAGATTTGGAAAAAGCACACGATCTTGTTATGAATAAATTTAAAACAAGGGACAAAGATCGCTGGACGAAAAAAGAATAGCAATGCGGATACACATTGTTTATTATAGGACAAATAATTCGCAGAAGCTAGAAACTATAATAAAGGAGTTTGGAAAATGAAAGAGATTAAAATTGTCATCGCAGGGGCTCGTGGTAGAATGGGAAGTGAAGCAGTTAAGCTTGTTGAGGAAACCACACACTTTTCATTAGTTGCAGTTGTGGATCATAAACATGAAGGAAAAAGCCTAAAGGATCTTGATGGATTTGATGTCGATGTGCCTATCTATACAGATATAGATAAATGCTTTTTTGAAACGAGTCCGGATGTATTAATAGATTTGACTACACCAGAGATTGGCAAAATACATACAAAAAAAGCCTTGTTAAATGGGGTTAGACCTGTAGTGGGTACAACAGGGTTTTCTGAGGATGATTTAGCAGAGCTTCAAGAACTAACAACTGAGAAAGGTATTGGAGCTATTATTGCACCGAACTTTGCAATAGGAGCGATCTTAATGATGAAATTCTCTCAGATGGCAGCAAAGTATCTTCAAGATGTTGAAATAATTGAACAACATCATGATCAAAAATTAGATGCTCCTTCTGGTACAGGGTTAAAAACGGCAGAAATGATCGCAGCAGTTAGAGAAGAGAAGCAACAAGGTCACCCAGATGAAAAAGAAATTCTTACTGGAGCACGAGGTGCAAATTATAAGGGGATTCGTCTACATAGTGTACGCTTACCTGGTTTAATTGCACATCAAGAAGTTATGTTTGGTGGGGATGGACAAACATTAAAAATTCGTCATGATTCATATAATCGCGCATCGTTTATGTCAGGAGTTAAACTTGCTGTGGAAAATGTGATGAAAGTAGATTTATTAGTGTATGGATTAGAAAACATTATTGAATAAAGGGGAAAATTAAAATGAAAATAGCATTAATTGCTCATGATAAAAAGAAAACGGATCTTGTTCAGTTTGTATTGGCATACAAACCGATCTTCAAAGATCATGAACTATTCGCTACAGGGACAACAGGGTTAAGAATTCAAGAAGCTAGTGGTTTATCGATCCACCGTTTTCAATCAGGACCACTTGGAGGAGATCAAGAAATTGGTGCGCTTATTGCAAAAAATCAAATGGATATTGTTATTTTCTTTAGAGATCCATTAACCGCACAACCACATGAGCCTGACATTACAGCACTTATTCGTTTATGTGATGTTTATTCAATTCCACTAGCAACAAATATGGGGACAGCCGAGATCTTGATCCGTGGACTAGAACGTGGTGATTTAGAGTGGAGAGAGGTTATTCATTCTAAAAACAATTGATGTTTTTTGAGCAACTTACATTTTGGTGAAAATAGAATATTTGTACAATTCCCATACAAAGATAATGGAGAGGAAGGAGTATGCTAACCATTTAATAAAACCAAAGTTACAGAATGGTTAATTAAATGGTTAGCGTAGCTTTTTAGAGTATCCTTCTTTAGCTAAGGAGAGGAAAATGAGTAAATTACTAGATATGCTTGCAATTGGTGCTCATCCTGATGATGTAGAAATTGGGATGGGTGGATCGATTGCAAAATATGCAAATAAAGGCTTTAAAATCGGAATTTGTGATTTAACAAAAGCAGAACTTTCCTCAAATGGTACGGTTTCTGTCCGTCAAGAAGAAGCAAAGCGAGCAGGGGAAATTTTAGGTGTGGCAAAGAGAATTCAATTAACATTGCCAGATCGTGGACTGTATCTAACAGATTCAGCAATTCAATCGATTGTAACAATTATTAGAGAAAATCAGCCGAAAATTATTTTTGTACCCTATTTTGAAGATCGCCATCCAGATCATGGACATTGTGCGAGACTAGTAGAGGAAGCTGTTTTCTCTGCTGGAATTCGTAAATATAAGGATACATTGGACCTACCATCACATCGTGTACAATCCATTTATTATTATATGATAAACGGGTTCCATAAGCCTGATTTTGTTATCGATATTTCAAATTCGATCGATAAAAAATTAACAAGCTTAAGAGCATATGAAAGTCAGTTTGAAAAGTCATTGGGTTCAATGGAAACCCCACTAACAAACGGGTACATTGAATCTGTTGAGAGCAGAGAAAGGCTGTATGGGAAAGAGGTTGGGGTCATGTACGCTGAAGGATTTAAAACGAAAAATCCAATTCTACTTTCAGAAGATCTTTTAGGTGAAAGACAATGAGAAAAAAATTAAAAATTGGCATAACCTGCTATCCTTCTGTAGGAGGATCTGGAGTTGTTGCAACTGAGCTTGGAAAGCTACTTGCAGAACGTGGACATGAAATCCACTTTATTACCTCAAGTCTACCTTTTCGCTTAAATAAAGTATATTGTAATATAACATTTCATGAAGTTGAAGTGAATCAATATTCAGTCTTTAAATATCCACCATATGATTTAGCATTAGCAAGTAAAATGGCTGAAGTTGCTAAAAGGGAGAAATTGGACTTATTACACGTTCACTACGCAATCCCACATGCAATCTGTGCTTATTTAGCTAAGCAAATGGTTGATGATGATCTTAAAATTGTTACTACACTACATGGTACGGATATTACAGTTCTAGGTTATGATCAATCACTTTCAGATTTAATCCGCTTTGGAATTGAAGCATCAGATAAAGTAACCGCTGTATCAAATGCTTTAGTTAGTCAAACCAATGAGTTAATCCAACCTAAAAAAACAATCGAGACCATTTATAATTTTATTGATGATCGAGTGTATCAGAAAAAAAATGCATCACATCTTAAAAGAGAATACGGAATTGGTGATGATGAAAAAGTCATTATACATGTATCTAATTTCCGAAAAGTAAAACGTGTGCAGGATGTCATTTATTCTTTTCATTTAATCCAACGCAAGATTAATGCTAAACTATTACTAGTTGGTGATGGACCAGAAATGACATTTGTAAGCAAACTTGTTCGTGAATTAGGTCTTACCGACAAAGTTCTTTTTCTAGGTAAACAGGATAATTTAGAGGAATTATATTCATTAAGTGATCTTATGTTATTACTCTCAGAGAAAGAGAGCTTTGGTTTAGTTTTATTAGAGGCAATGGCGTGTGGAGTCCCGTGTATAGGAACTGATACAGGGGGAATTCCTGAAGTTATTACTGAAGGTGAAACAGGATATATATGTGATATTGGCGATATTGAAACAGTCGCATTCCGTGCTGCCCATATATTATCAGATGATGAATTACATAAAAAAATGTCAGATCATGCTATATTTATCGCAAGAAATTCTTTTCATTCTGACAAAATCGTCTCCCAATATGAATCAATCTACTATGACCTGATTAAAACTTGAATGATGTAATTACATACCCTTCAAAATGAAGGAAATAATATGGTGGTAAAAACAAATTAAGCTTGATATTAGTTTATCAAGCTTAATTCGTCAATTTCGACTTGAGTATGACAAGGAGTAGAAAAATGGAAACCCCATTTGATAATGCAAAACCTATTTTAGAAAAGTTACATATTGCTGGCTTTGAAGCCTATTATGTTGGTGGAGCAGTTCGTGATCACCTCTTGAATCGAAGAATAGGAGATGTCGATATTGCTACTTCAGCAAAGCCAAAAGATGTACAAAATTTGTTTGAACATACTATTGATGTTGGAGCAGAGCATGGAACAATCATTGTGCTGCACAATAAAACGCCATATGAAGTGACAACCTATCGTACTGAATCAGAATATGTAGATTTCCGTCGCCCTAAAGAGGTTTCATATATTACATCCTTAAAAGAGGACTTAAGGAGAAGGGACTTTACAATAAATGCAATGGCAATGGATATAGATTGTATTATTCTAGACTATTTTAATGGAAAAGCTCATTTAAGTGAAAAGCTTATTCAAACTGTTGGTTCTTCATCTGAAAGATTCACCGAAGATGCTTTAAGAATGCTCCGTGCTGTTCGATTTGTTAGTCAATTGGATTTTACGCTATGTCCTGAGACTAGATTATCTATTAAAGATCATGTACATCTTTTAGAAGTCATTTCAGTAGAACGAAAAACCATTGAGATTGAGAAGCTTCTTAAGGGGATAAACCATAAAAGCGCACTTGAAATCATATTAGAAACAGGAATGAATGATTATTTACCTGGTCTAGAAATGAAACAAGATGAATTGAAGAAGCTTAGAACATATAACTTAGAAAATCTGAAAACAAGTGAAGAACTTTGGACGATATTTACATATTGTATAGCCCCGCGGTCTGTCCAAACATTCTTAAGAAAGTGGAAATTACCAGTAAAGCTCATTAAGGCTGTGGAAAAAAATATAGAATATTTAACAGTCGTAAACGAGCAATCTTGGTCTGACTTTTTATTATATGAAGCTGGGATTGAAAGAGCTGTTACAGTAGAACGAATTCGTTCGATAATGACAGACCCATTGAACTTTGATGCAAACGTAAAGAGGATAAAGAATTTAATCCTTGAATTACCTATTCAACACAGAGAACAGCTCGTAATTACAGGACATGATGTTATTCAATATATAAATAAACAACCAGGTCCTTGGGTTACAAAAGCAATTAAAGAGGTTGAGAAAGCAATTATTTCGAAAAAAATAGAAAATAATAAGTCTGCTATAAAGGAGTGGCTAATGAGATGCAAACTGGACTTCGAACAAAACTATTAAAAGCCTTCTCTACAGCAGATGGGGAATTTTTATCAGGTCAAAAAATTAGTGAAACGATTGGTTGCTCAAGAACAGCCGTATGGAAACATATAGAAGAGCTAAGAAAGGAAGGCTATGAACTAGAAGCTGTTAGAAGATTAGGGTATCGCATAAAGAAAAAACCCGATAAAATTAGCAACAATGAGATTCACTTAGGACTAAAAACACAGATGATGGGTCGTACCATTCATTTTGAAGAGACGGTTACCTCTACACAGAAAATAGCACAAAGTTTAGCAAATGATGGTGTACAAGAAGGAACAATTGTCGTGGCAGACCAACAAACTAATGGAAGAGGGAGAATGTCTAGAGCTTGGTATTCGCCAAGTGGTACAGGAATTTGGATGAGTATGATTATTCGACCTAATATTCCTGTTAACACAACACCACAGCTCACACTTCTCACTGCAGTTGCTATTGTACAAGCTATAGAGGAGCTTACACCACTCAAGCCTGATATAAAATGGCCAAATGATATTATGATTAACGGAAAAAAAGTTGTCGGGATATTAACAGAATTACAGGCAGAGGCAGATCAAGTCCATTCGGTCATAATTGGCACAGGTATTAATGTTAATCAGAAAATTGAGGATTTTCCCGAAGACTTACAAAATATTGCTACATCCATTCTTATTGAAACAGGAACATCTTGGGAAAGAGCACAACTTATTCAAACGATTTTATTAAGGTTTGAAAGTCTATATTCCTTATTTTTATCAAAAGGATTTAAACCAATTAAACTCCTTTGGGAAAGCTATGCAATAAGTTTAAATAAAGTATTGATTGCCAGAACTCTCAAAGGCACTGTTGAAGGAATAGCTATTGGTATCGATGATGATGGTGCTTTGTTAATTGAAACGTGTGAAAAAAAGATTGAAAAGATTTACTCTGCAGATATCGAATTGAAATAACAGAAATTCATTTTTTACCGCTTAGGAAATTTTAAAATTCTTAAACTGTGTATAAGCGCACGACATCCAGCTCCAGCGCCTAGCCCCACTAGGGTCTAGCTAATTAGAATTGAAGGCAAAGAACGCCTTCTATTCTAAATCATCTTATTGCCCGAGGCTGTTCAAGGCGCTTGCGCTTTTGTTCCTGATGGTAATAGGGATTATTTTCTGCTATACTTTCACTTGGGTAGTATCTATTAGAACTACACCTCATTGAAGTGGGAATAATTAATTCATGAAGCATTCTACTTTAGTTAATAGTAATAGTAGAGTCTAAACACAACTGATTGAAATGAAATTCTGCCTTGATCCAAAAAGGACTAGGACAGAGGGATGAAAACCGATTTTAGTATGCCTACAAATCCTTCTTTCTTTGTCGAAAGAAGGATTTTTTCGTTGAAAAAAACGTTCAAATTGATATTTTCTCCCCCGTTCCTAAAAATGAATTGACCGTGGTACAAGAAAGTATGGAAGTCGTTATGTAAATTTGATTCAATTAAGGAATTTTATAAAAACGACCAAAAAATTCATAACTTTTGGATAAGAAAAATGCCACTAGACCTTGGGGATAAAGCCCATTTTTTCTACTAAATAGGAGGGGTATACATGAAAACTAGAATTGATTTTATGAATATGAAACAAAATAGAGAACCAATTACAATGCTAACTGCCTACGATTATCCAAGTGCAAAACAAGCTGAGTATGCTGGAGTAGATATGATTCTTGTAGGAGATTCATTAGGGATGGTTGTACTTGGATATGACTCTACAATACCCGTCACAATAAATGATATGATTCATCACACAAAAGCTGTTAAACGTGGAGCGAAAAATACATTTGTTGTAACAGATATGCCATTTATGTCTTATCATCTTTCAAAAGATGAATCATTGAAAAACGCAGCAAGACTTATGCAAGAGGGTGGAGCTGATGCTGTAAAGGTTGAAGGTGCTGATGGTGTTACAGATATAATTGCAGCACTTACGTATGGTGGTATTCCAGTTGTTGCTCACCTCGGACTTACTCCACAAGCAGTAAATGTACTAGGGGGTTATAAAGTCCAAGGGAAAAATGCTGAGGCTGCGAGAAAACTAATTGAGGATGCTAAGAAATGTCAAGCTGCTGGTGCTATTGCTCTTGTGTTAGAGTGTGTTCCCCGTCAAATAGGAGAAGAGATAACGAAGCAGTTAACGATTCCGACAATAGGAATTGGTGCTGGTTGCCAAACTGATGGTCAAGTTTTGGTTTATCACGATTTAATAGGTTACGGCTCAGGCAATGTACCAAAATTCGTAAAACAATACGCTCAGGTAGCTGTAACAATTGAGACAGCAATTAGTCATTATATTTCTGAGGTAAAGAAAAGATCTTTCCCCGAAGAAAAGCATTCTTTTAATATGAAGGAAGAGGAGCTTAATGGCTTATATGGAGGGGTTAAGAAATGAATGTTGTAACGACTAAGCTGGAATTAATAACGAAAATCAATAGATATAAAGAAAGGAATCAAACAATAGGCTTTGTGCCGACAATGGGATATTTACATGAGGGTCATATGAAATTGCTTGAAGAGGCAAGAAAGGATAATGATATTGTCGTCTTAAGTATTTTCGTAAATCCACTACAGTTTGGTGTTAATGAGGATTATGATTCATATCCGAGAAATCAACAAAGAGATGAAGAACTTGCGAAATTATCAGGGGTTGATCTATTATTTAGCCCTTCTGTACCAGAAATATATCCAACTGAGCCTTCATATACAGTTAAAGTCCAATCTCGTGTGAATGTTTTATGTGGGAGATCAAGAAAAGGACACTTTGATGGAGTAGCAACAATATTAACTAAACTATTTAACCTCATCAAACCTGACCGAGCATATTTTGGAATGAAGGACGCACAACAAGTAGCAGTCATAGATGGGTTAATAACAGAATTTTATTTTCCAATTGAGTTAGTATCAGTCCCAACAATTAGAGAAGCTGATGGACTCGCTAAAAGTTCGAGAAATGTAAAATTAAACGAAAAAGACCGCAATGAAGCACCAGTTATTTATAAGAGCTTGTCTAATGCAAAAAATGAAATTGCAAAAGGTGAACGTGATAAAGAAAAACTGAAAGCTCTAATTACTACCACCATTTCACAGGAAACAGATGGGGAAATTGATTATATAGAGATCCTTTCCTATCCAAATTTGGAGGAAATAGAGGTAATTAGGGGAAAAGTGATTATTGCCATCGCTGTCAAGTTTACAAACGCAAGGCTAATTGATAATATAACGATTGAAGTTAAATAAAACAGATCTTTATTGTAGAAAATGCAAGATTTCAAATATAGATTAAAAAGAAGAATCGGGGGAGAAGTCATCATGTTTCGTACAATGTTAAATGCTAAAATTCATCGTGCTCGTGTAACGGAAGCAAATTTGAATTATATAGGCAGTATTACAATAGATGAGGATATTATTGATGCAGTAGGTATGATTGCGAACGAAAAAGTTCAAATAGTTAATAATAATAATGGTGCCAGATTTGAGACTTATATTATTGCAGGTGAAAGAGGTAGTGGAGTTGTATGTTTAAATGGTGCAGCTGCACGATTAGTACAAGAAGGCGATGTTGTGATTATTCTAACTTACACGCTTGTTGCGGAACAACATGTTCCATCACACAAACCAAAAGTTGCAATTATGGATGAAAATAATAGGATTGTTGATATTTTAGGACATGAACCAGCAGCAACAATTTTGTAAATTGAATAGTTAACCTGTCAATTTCGAGGTCTGGCTCTCAAAAGACTCTAGGATTACTGTTACTAAATAACAGGGATTTTTAGTCTTTTAAAATGAGTCAGTCCTTTTTTTGATTAAAAATATGATATAGTTAAGTTAAGATTTTCGAATCATATGTAGTAGGTCAGATTTCCTTATGAGTATACATGTTAACAACTATTAGTTAGCTTTATGGGACCCATTGGATTAACATCTTAAATTTTCTCTTTATCTTAGTCTAATGAGTGTGCCTGACCAATAAATTTCCTACTTCCCAAGAAAAACGCGCCCTGCGTTTCTTAATAATAGAGGTGTCAACAGATGAATGAGCAACGATATGTTGTTATTGATTTAGAAACAACAGGAAATGCCCCAAAAAAAGGAGATAGGATTATTCAAATTGCTGCTGTAGTCATAGAACAGGGGCAAATTGTCGATAGATATATGAGCTTTGTTAAACCTATGCAAAAAATTCCTTTATTTATTGAACAATTAACAGGGATTACTAATGACATGGTAGAGGAAGCACCAACGTTTGAAGAAATAGCAGAGGATTTAATTTCGTTGCTGTCTGATTCTTACTTTGTAGCTCATAATGTCTATTTTGATTTATCCTTTTTACAGGAAGAACTAAAGAACTGTGGCTTTCAATTTTCAGGACCAATACTAGATACAGTTGAATTAGCAAGAATTGCTTTTCCTACCGAAAAAAGCTTTAAATTATCTGATTTAAGTGATGGATTTAATATAATTCATGAACACCCACATCGTGCTGATAGTGATGCAGAAGTAACGGCCCTGTTATTATTACGGATATTTGATAAATTAAAGGCTTTACCTGTTATTACACTGCAGCAGTTATCAAAGCTTTCAAGGTCCTTTATAAGTGATATTGAAGAAATAATAGAGGGTGTAATCTCAGATAAATTAGTAAAAATTGAGCAACAGCAAGACAGAGCAGATTTGGATTTGATTAGGTCATTGGCTATTAAAAAGGTTCAATTAAACTTACCTGAAAATGCAAATGACTCGGCAGAAGAAATTCTTTCTATTGAAGATTTTATCGAGCTTTTTCAAAATAAAAATGGCAAGTTAACTGGTATCCTTCCTACTTATAACGTGCGGACAGACCAAATGTACATGATGAAAGAAATCTTTGATGCATTTTATACGCATCAACATGGGTTATTTGAAGCTGCAACGGGGAGTGGTAAAACGATCGCTTATTTGGTGCCAGCGATATTCTATTCAAAAAAAGAACAAAGGCCAATTATTGTTAGTACATATACAACGAACTTACAATCACAAATGATTGAGCGAGATATTCCTTTTCTTGAAAAAATTCTACCCTTTCATTTCACAACTACAATTTTAAAAGGACAACGTCATTATTTGTGTTTACAGAAGTTTGAGCAGTCACTTAGAGAACCTGAAGATAACTATGATTTCATCCTAACAAAGGCACAGCTCCTTCTCTGGTTAACAGAGACGGAGACTGGGGATATAGATGAACTAAATATTCCCTCTGGTGGCAAGGTTTTATGGAATCAACTTCATGTTGATGGATCTTCTTTAAAGAGAAATCCCTTTTCGGGATATTGCTTTTATCAGCGTGCAAAAGAGTTGGCAATAAGGGCAAATATTATTATTACAAATCATGCGATGTTATTGTCTGATCTCGAACGTGACCATCAAATTTTACCTCTGCATCAAGAGGTAATTATTGATGAGGCACATCATTTTCATAGAGTAGCTAGTGAACAGCTAGGAAGTAGATTTTCTTATCTTGATGTACATAGTATGCTAAATCGTTTAGGAACATTTCATACAAATGGACTTATTAATAAGTTTGCCCGTGTAAGTGAAGAAATTGGTCAAAAAAACCATCATTTCTTGCAAGAAATGGATGCTCATCTACTACAGCTGCAAGAGGAATGCCATCAATTATTTTCAGGAATTCATTCTTATGTCTTAAAACGTAGGAAGGATTCCCACTTAAATCGAACTTCTTATAAATATAATACGGAAAAAGAAAATAATCGAACATGGGATTCTATTTTAGAACTTGCTAATAGAATAAAGTTTATCATGTACGATCTGATCATCTTGATGGAAAAATCATTACAGGTATTGGGCAAAGTGGATGATGCTGAACTATCTATAAAAAATAAAATTATTTATCAAGAATATAAACAAGTTCTCTCCGTTGTTAAGGAATATAAAGATAAAATTGATTATTTATTTTTCAAAAATGATGAATCAATTGTTACATGGATTGAAATTGAAACAAAAGGCGCAAAAAACGCTGTTTCCATCTATGCCCAGCCACTTGAAATAGCTGACTTTTTAGCTGATCAATTCTTTGCAAAGAAACAGAGTGTTATTTTAACTTCTGCAACATTAACAGTAAAGAAATCTTTTTCTTATATTATTGATGCAGTCGGATTATCAGATTTTTATCCAAAACAGCTACAGCTTAAATCTCCTTTTCGATATAAGGAGCAGGTAAAGCTATTTGTTCCAAGTGATATGCCTTTAGTGAATGAAGTCACACTTGATGAGTATTCTGAAGCGATTGCTGCTAATGTAGGTAGTGTTGCCCAAATAACTGATGGAAAGATCCTTGTATTGTTTACATCGTACGAGATGCTAAGAAAAACATATCAATTGTTAAAAGAAGATGAAACACTTGATGATTTTATCATTATGGGACAGGGAACTGGTAGTGGAAGTCGAACAAGATTAACAAAGAACTTTAGACAATTTGGCAAAGCGATTTTGTTAGGAACAAGTAGTTTTTGGGAAGGTGTTGACTTTCCAGGGGATGAGTTAACTGCATTGATGATTGTCCGCTTACCTTTTGCATCTCCTGATGAGCCTATCGTAGCAGCTAGATGTCAAATGTTGGAGAGAAGAGGTAAGAACGCATTTTATGATTATTCACTTCCAGAAGCGATTTTACGTTTTAAACAAGGCTTTGGTAGACTAATTCGAAATGAAGCAGATCGAGGGATATTATTTGTTTTAGATAACCGAATTGTTTCTACAAGATATGGTAAAGATTTTCTTGAATCTATTCCAGATCTCGAAATTGAAAAAAAACCGATGCATTTACTTACACATTCCATTGAAGACTGGATTGTGTAAAAAAGAGGCCGAGTCAATTGCTGCAAAGCAACTAAATCAGCCAAGTATGGTGTGAGTTAGGAGAAAATTATTATCATACTAAAGTATTTACACTGTTATAATGGATCCTGGTACAACAAGTAAGAGTTTGTTGTAATGTTATTGTGTCCAGACTAAACAGACATATAAGTTACAAAATTTGTTTCGTGTAGGAGGATTATGTCATGGAAAGCAAAATTGAAATTGTATCAACAGTTACTGTCGACCATTCAGAAGATCTATATAAAATCGTTGATATACTAAATCGAACATTAAAAAGAGATGATTTAATGTTTGGTCTAGCATTAGATCAAGAAGACCAAAAGAAGTGTGTATTTACAATTTATCGAACATAAGGATGTCGTTATAGAATGGGTAAAAAAACATTAATTACACTAATTATAACAATCGCCATCCTGATTATTGCTGCTTGGGTATTTGCAAGTACATATAGTGCTGCAAGGGAACAATACATCGATGGCCATGAAGAATCGAAAAAGCTTGCATTAGAAAAAGGAAAGCTATCTATAATCGATACGATTGAAACATATAACGGGCAGATAAAGTATCATGTCATATCTGGGGAAAATAGTAGTAATGAAAAGGTTTATGTTTGGGTTCCTCAAACTAAGAAGAAAGAGACAGTAATCGTAAAAAAACAGTCTTCTGGGATTACTGAGCAACAGGCAATAGCAAAGGTAAATCAAGTATATAATCCAGAGAATATTGTAGATGTAAAGTTAGGTATGGATGAAGGAATCCCAATCTGGGAAGTGAAATATCGTGATAAATCAGAGCGTTACACTTTTGATTTTGTCAATTTTTATAATGGTGAGATCATTAAACATATGGCAATTAAAGAAGAAAAGCAATCTTAAAATAGAGATGATTGCTACACATACTTAAAATAAAGTATAATATTATGTGGTTAGTACATAATTGATTTGACATCGGAGCTTTTTGGAGGGAATTATTTAGTGAAAACAACGATAGTAGAAGTAGGAAAATTTGTCGGACAAGAAGTGACAATTGGAGCTTGGGTTGCAAATAAACGTTCAAGTGGAAAAATTGCTTTTTTACAATTAAGAGATGGAACAGGATTTATTCAAGGTGTTGTTGTAAAAGCAGAGGTTGATGAGGCAATTTTTCAAAAAGCCAAATCAATCACACAAGAAACTTCCATTTATGTCTCTGGGATCGTACGTGAGGATGAACGATCACCGTTTGGATTTGAACTTGGAGTAACTGGAATCAAAGTAATTGCTGAATCAGTTGATTATCCGATAACACCAAAAGAACATGGTACTGAGTTTTTAATGGATCATCGTCACTTATGGCTTCGTTCTAAACGTCAACACGCCGTAATGAAGATTAGAAATGAGATTATTCGTGCAACATATGAATTTTTTAATAAAGAAGGCTTTGTAAAGGTAGACCCTCCAATTTTAACTGGAAGTGCTCCTGAAGGTACATCAGAACTTTTTCATACGAAATATTTCGATGAAGATGCTTATCTTTCACAAAGCGGTCAGTTATATATGGAAGCTGCAGCAATGGCATTAGGGAAAGTATTTTCCTTTGGGCCAACCTTTAGAGCAGAGAAATCAAAAACACGCCGTCATTTAATTGAATTTTGGATGATTGAACCAGAGATGGCCTTTTATGAATTTGAGGACAATTTGAGTGTTCAAGAAGCATATGTATCTTATATTGTACAGAGTGTGCTTAAGAACTGTGCATTGGAATTAAATACTTTAGGAAGAGATATTTCTAAGTTAGAGCAAATTAAAGCGCCATTCCCAAGAATTACTTATGATGATGCGATTACGTTCCTTCATGAAAAAGGCTTTACAGAAATCAAATGGGGTGATGATTTTGGTGCTCCACATGAAACTGCAATAGCCGAAAGCTATGATAAACCAGTATTTATTACTCATTATCCAACAAGCTTAAAGCCATTTTATATGCAGCCTGACGCAGATCGTGAGGAGGTAGTACTATGTGCAGACTTAATTGCACCTGAGGGCTATGGTGAGATTATTGGTGGTTCTGAACGTATACATGATATGGAATTACTTAAACAACGCTTAGATCAACATGAGCTAGATAGTGATGCATATAAATGGTACTTAGAGCTTAGAGAATATGGTTCTGTTCCACACTCAGGCTTTGGACTAGGACTTGAACGAACAGTTGCCTGGATTAGCGGTGTAGAGCATGTACGTGAGACAATTCCATTCCCACGTTTATTAAATAGACTTTATCCATAAAATAAAGATACTGACTCTTAAAAGCTTGCATTCGTCTGCTTTTAAGAGTCGTTTTTTTATGATAAATATGAGAATTAAATGTGAATCAGCAGGATAATCACATTTAGCGTCAAGATGGATATTGGCAAAAACAACCGAGGGTGATTTTATACAATGTTTAATGTAGTCATGTTATACTTGAAAGTGAGGTGTGTTGGATGAATAAAGAACAATTCATATATTTACAGGAGACGGGAAATGTATCAATACCCGTTATTTTATTTAATAATTATTCAAAATTAGGTCTCAACGAAGAGGAATTTATGATGATTCTCCAAGTTAAAAAATTTAAACAAAATGGGAATCAGTTTCCAACCCCAACGGAGTTATCCGAACACATGTCATTTTCTACATCAACATGTACTTCAATTTTAAGAAGTTTAATTCAAAGAGGTTTTTTAACAATAGAGGAATGTGAAGAAAATACGATACTTTTTGAAAACTATTCTTTAAAACCTTTATGGGATAAGTTATATTCCTATTTAATGCAGGAAAACAACAAATTAGAGCAGGAGCAAAGCAAGCAAGAGGATCTAAGCTTGTATACCATTTTTGAAAATGAATTTGGCCGCCCACTATCTCCGTTCGAGTGTGAATCATTAGCAATATGGATTGATCAAGATGATTATGATCCAGTTATCATAAAAGCTGCTCTAAGAGAAGCTGTCATGTCAGGTAAGTTGAACTTTCGCTATATTGATCGAATTTTATTTGAATGGAAAAAGAATGGGATTCGAACAATTGATCAAGCACGAAATCATGCTAAAAAATTTCGTCAACATCAAGGAAACTCTTCTAGTAAGCAGCAAGTGAATCAAGAGGAGTATCAACGTAAAGTTCCTTTTTATAATTGGCTTGAGAGCTAGCATCTAGCTCTCTTTTTCTTTGAAACAAAACCAATACTGTAATAATAATGAAGAAAATTTCCGTCCATATTTCCTTCATATAAAAATAAAGAAGGTGAATCCATGCTAACAAAGGTTCAAATTCGGGAATGTTTAGATACATTTCATAACATGTTTCCAGAAGCACATTGTGAATTAATTCATGATAATCCATTTGAACTTGTTATTGCTGTGGCATTATCAGCACAATGTACAGATGCACTCGTAAATAAAGTTACAAAAAACTTGTTTCAAAAATATAAAACACCAGAGGATTATCTTGCAGTTCCATTAGAGGAATTACAATCCGATATTAAATCTATTGGCTTATACCGTAATAAGGCTAAAAATATCAGAAGCTTGTGTGAAACACTTCTTGAACAATACAATGGAGAGGTTCCTCGTGAGCATGAAGAATTAATAAAGCTTGCAGGAGTAGGGCGTAAAACAGCAAATGTTGTCGTGTCTGTTGCATTCGGTGTTCCAGCTATCGCTGTAGATACACATGTTGAAAGGGTTAGTAAGCGATTAGGAATTTGTCGGTGGAAGGATTCTGTTTTAGAGGTTGAAAAAACATTAATGCGAAAAATTCCCAAAGAAGAATGGTCAGATACTCATCATAGATTGATCTTTTTTGGTCGTTACCATTGTAAAGCCCAGTCACCTAAATGTGATGTTTGTCCACTTTTACATTTATGTCGTGAAGGGCAAAAGCGGATGAAAAAGGATAAAGTTACAAATGCTAGATAATCATGATACTGAATATAAAATTCCAGAATCATTTCTATTTGCTCCTTTTTCTACCAAGAGAAAAACGTTTAAAAAGCTAGATATGGTGGATATTGATGATATCTTAAGTAAAGAACTCTTCTATTTTGATATGCTGCATTTAGTAAGCAATCAATTAAGCAAAGATCCTCCTTGGGAGAACTCAGAAATCACAGTTAAGGCTGTTATCCAGCAATGGAAGATGCTAGAACCGGATTTACAAATAAGTTATGCTAAGAGAAAGCCTAATCTGGAGGTTGAATCCGTATCAATTCAATCTATCTCATTATTTTTACTAGCTCTTTTTTGGGCAAATAATACCCCGATAAAAAGTTTAAATGTAAAAGAGATGATGGTTTCAGAATTAAAACTAAAACCGGTAAATTGTGAAGAACGGTTATTGTTTATACTCAATAAGCCCACTGGATACCATTCTTTTATCCAGCTACAACAATTGTTTGCTGAACTTGAAAAAAATTACTATAAAACATTGGCGATCCAGGGCTTGAAACAAAAAAAAGAGATTACTGCTTACGAGTAATCTCTTTTTCATGCTTAGAGAAGAGAAATCATACTATTCTTCTTCTCCATCTTCTTCATTTTTTCTCCCATTATTATCTTGGGGAGGTGTACTAGCATCGGTAGCAGGCGGTGTATCAGTAGTATCCTCAGGATTAGTTACTTCTTCACCGTCCTGAGTACCATCTTCGCCTTCGTTTTCATTTTGATTCCCATTCCCATTTTCGCCTTCGCCTTGATTGTCATTCCCATTTTCTTCTTGATTGCCATTCCCATTCTCGTTCCCATTGCCGTTGTTATTTTTGTCATCTTCCACATTTTCTTCTTCGGTTCCTTCAGCATCTCCAGGAAGCTCTGGAACATCCACTTCTGGCTCTGGTACTTGAATCTTCGTTGCAGCTGCATTACTTCGATTGCTATTATCATCATCACTAACAGCTACAACCTGGAAGGAATAGATCGCGCCTGGGATAACATCTGCTATTTCATAACCCATATTTTTGGATGTATTTACGACTTGGTATTGGCCTTCATCAACAGACTGCCTTACCTCAAAGGATACATTATCTAAAGCTTTCTCATCGAAACTCCAACTAAGACTAATAGAATTTGTTACTTGATCATAATTTATATTTAGATTTGATGGTTTATTAGGTTTTTGGTTCACGTATTTTTTTGAAACCTTTGAAGGCTCAGAACCTTTAACAAAATATTCATATGAAATCCTGCTTGAAGGTGTATATTCACTTGCTAATACAGCCTCCATAGAACCTTTTTCAACTGCTTTTTTCACTACACTATCTGGTTGTTCAAAGTCTGCTGTATCGTCACCTGCAATTTCAGAGAAGACCTCTTTAAACATAGCTCTTGCAAGCTTTTGATCTGACGAATCCAGGTAGACCTTTTCACTATCCTCTGAAATGTTATATCCAGTCCAAACAGCTGCGGTATAGTTAGGATTATAGCCAACAAACCAGGCATCCTTTGCAGCTCCAGAAGGGATATTGTATTTTGCTCTATCATCATCAGTAAAGTTTGTAGTACCTGTTTTCCCTGCAATATTTACTCCTGGAATGGCAACTGATTTACCAGTTCCATATTCTACAACAGATTTCATCATGTCGGTAATCATGAAAGCAGTGTAATCGCTCATTGCTGGCTCTGGTTCTGGAGCAAGACTTATTTCAGTCCCATCACTTAAAACAATTTTTTTAACAGCATGTGGTTCGATAAAAATCCCATTATTTCCAAAAGCACTAAATGCTCCTGCCATTTGAAGAGGGGAAACACCATGTTTAAAACCACCGATTGCATATGACTCATGAATTTCAGGTAGTGGGATACCAAGACCTTGAGCAAAATCTTGAGCTTTTTCTAATCCAACCTTTTGTAATGCTTTTAATGCTGGAATATTTCTTGAATCAGCTAATGCTTGTCGAATAGACATTTGGCCCTTATAACTTCTATCCCAGTTATTTATTGGTGTTTTTCCATCACTATATGTGTATGGCTCATCAATCTCTTGAGCATATGTTGAATCATATTCTAAATGTTCAATAGCTGGACCATAATCAAGAATAGGTTTAATCGTTGATCCTGGTTGTCGTCTAGTGTCTGTAGCGTAATTGTAACCACCAACAGGTTGATTACGTCCGCCACCTATTGCTCGAATTTCACCTGTCTGAGTATCAATTAAGGCGATACCAGCTTGTAACTTATCATCAGGATAATTAAGTGTATCACCATTTAGCACATTTTCGACTGTATCTTGAGCTTTCGGATCTAAAGTAGTATAGATTTCTAATCCAGCAGATCCTGCATCAATATCAGTTTTTTCTTTTACCTCTTCAATAACTTCTTCAACGAATGCATGATAAGGGTTTGCTTTTTCAGTCGGTTCGATGACAGTAGATTGTACAGGAATATTCTTTGCCTCATCGGCTTCAGCTTCTGTAATAAAACCATGCTTAGCCATTAATGTTAACACGATATTACGTCGTTTCTCTGCACTCTCAGGATTTGTTCTTGGATTATAGTTATTTGGACTTTGAGGAATACCAGCGATCATTGCTGCCTCATGAAGCTCTAGCTCACTTAAGTCCTTACCATAAAACGATTCTGCAGCTTGTGCTACACCATATACATTTCCAGGAAAGTAAATTTTATTTAAATACATTTCAATAATTTCTTGTTTTGAATATTTTTGTTCTAATTGAAATGCTAGCCATACCTCTTGAACTTTACGTGTAATCGTTTTTTCAGTTGTTAAAAGGGAGTTTTTAATAACCTGCTGTGTTATTGTACTACCACCTTCGGCACCAAAGCCTTCTTTTACGTTTGCTAAAAGTGCACCACCTAGACGGATAATGTCCACCCCGTTATGTTCATAAAAACGTGCATCCTCTGTTGCAAGAACTGCTTCTTCAAGAACTTTAGGAATGTCATCATAAGGGACATATGTCCGTTTAACTTGACCGAATTCAGTAATTTCCTCGCCATTTATATCGTAGATGACTGAGGAGAAAGAATCTTTTAATTTTTTATCATCTAAAGGAGGTGCCCCAGCTACAATTGCTGCAAATGTAATTCCACCTGCAACCATTCCCACGATACCAATTGCTAATAATGTTAATAAAATCTTTTTCCACAATGGAGATGATTTCTTATTTTTTTGTTTTCGTTGTTTTTTTTGCTTTGGCGAGTTTTGCGCCTGTTGTCGTTTCCGCTCTTCACGACTTCTATATTGTTCTGACATTTTACTACCAACCTTTCATAATAGGCTTTCATTAAAAGCGTTATTATAAGTAACGATTCATATTTGAATTTATCTTAAAAATATAGTTTATCTATAATTTTTAGATAGTCAATCCTTGCTTGATATCCTAAAGGGATTTTATGCCCATGTTCATTTAATTCATCATGTGTAATTGACTTTCTTCCTCCAGTTTCTTGACGGTTCCAAAAGGTTAACAGGTTTTGTGCCTCTAAATAATAAAATTCATTAAATGCTGACAAAATAACAAAGCATATCCCACCTTGTTCAACAATATTTCTCATATGATCAATTTGGTGAGCATGGAAATTTTGTAAAGGAAATGATGTTTTATTTTTTGTTTCCTTTGCTTCGAAATCAACGTACTTACCACGATAAATCCCATTATAATCTGTTGTTGAGCTCTGTTTAAAATAAGCCTCTTTGATCACTGCTGCACTTCTTCTAGGGTAGTCAACATTAACGATTTGGACAGGTGTTGGCTTTTTATGTATAACAGCTAGTTTGCTTTCAAGATAGTATTTGTTTGTTTCATTTAAATCTTCCTCAAGTGTCATCCCGCGATTGCTATAAGTGATCGTTTGCTGTTTTTTATGTACGAATTGTTCCTTTGGTTCATAAGGCTTTCCGTTAGGGTAACGAAAAATCATACTTGACCTCCTCATCGAAACTACTACCTATCATACCAAAAATATCAAGAAATGTTTGTTAAAAAAGTTTCAATTTTGTTAATGTGTACATTCTAAACGTTTAGGAGACGATAATTTGTATAACGGTAAGGGAGAAATATCCGCTTACTATTTCGTGAAAATTTCTTTAAGCTGTTAAATAATATAACTGATCTCAGGCACAGAGTATAGAATAAGCTATTTCTTCTTAATTGAACATGGCTTGGCATATTTTTAATTTGTTTTATTAGAGGTGGGACAATGATTAACAGCAAACCATTAGCGAAAAATAGCATTAGTGATCAAGAAATCATCACATCTATAGTTAATACGACAAGAAAAAAAAATTACGACAATATATCTAGAACAAAAGCATATCAAGACTTTTATGAACTTCATCCAGAAATTAAATGGTCATACCTTGCGAGTATGGTTTCTAGAAATGCAGGCTGGAGCATGACAGACCTGCAGGGGGAATGGTTCCGTAAAGCATTAGGTATGGACCAGAGATCTTTGCTTTTTATGATATATGAACGAGCAAATTGGACAATTTTTCAAGATGCATACCCTCAACTCTTACTTTATGAGTGGTCAAAAAAGTTAAATAAGCCACTTTTTTATTTATTCGATTTTTTTCAGGTATCTCAATTTATGTTAAAAGAATGGAATTATTTTTGGTGTAATAAACAAACAAATCGATTATTAACTGCACTTATTATTAATGAGCAAAATGTAATTCAAGTTCCTGTAATAAATAATAAACAGTATAAGAGCTTAGTTTTTAAAAAGAATCCTTATAAAATTCAAGATATGTTGCACTTTAGTACAGTTATTTTCCCAACCTTAAGTGGAGAACTTTTTGGTTTTTCTGTTTATAACTTTAATAATCTGACAAATAGGATTGAACTTGGTAAGCGATTGGCTTGGTTACTATTCTCCGCTGGTTTATATGAACAATTTTTGACTTTTTCCAGGTCTGTTCCACACACTGGTTCAAGATATGATTATGAACAAACCTTTCCCGAAAAAATTAAAAGGGAAACACCCTTATTACGAACAGCATATCCAATGGTTTCACATAGTATAGACGAAAAAAAACAAGATTGGTTTCATGGTCAAAATTCAAAAAAGTGGTTTAAAGAGCCCAAAATCCCGAAAAACTATGAACTAACTAATTGGTTTAGACATAAGCAAGATCAATTACATTTACTAACATTACTTCAAGAGTATTGGAGAAATGGATAAAGAAAGCAAGGACGGTAGTCCTTGCTTTCGTTTCATTGGTGAAATAGTTTTAAATACCCTATACCCTTTACGTTGAAGGTCGGTTAGGGCCATCCAGCTTTTTATCTCCTGTATTACGTGCTTTTTCTTCTACAGATTGTTGTTTACCTTTTGGTTTTTTAGCCATAGTTAGCACCTCCTATTAAGTAGTCTTTACTAACGTATTTGTTTCCATGCAGGTCGAACATAGATGTCGAAGGATGTACATTTTCATTTTCTTTGACGAATAGAAACTAGTTTTGTCAAGCATGAAGGTAGTCATAAATATTCAGCGAATTAATTAACAGGAAGAGGAGGGAGAACGTTGAAAAATATCATTGATAAGAGTGTAATTGAAGGAAAATTAGCAGAATTAGAACAAGAGCTTATGGCACTTGAGGAAGTATTTATAGCTAAGGTTTCAACTAATAAAATGGAGATTAAATTGCGGGAGGATGCTAGTCGTATTGATCTGCAGCTAACTGAACTAATTTCTTGTTTAAGCATTGAAAAAGAAACACAACTAAAGAATGATAGTTATCAGTCTCATGCTTCCTGCTTTCCTTTTGTAGCAACAAATATTTAAGTAATGTGCGTTATTTTAACTGATTTGGTATGATAAGTGCAGAGGTGAGCTTTAAATGGAATTAATCATGTTTTCAAAAGAGCTTCTGCAGCTTTTAAATGATTGTAAGGTTAGATTTGAAAAAATAAAGCAAAAACCAGAAAAAACTGAATCGCTTTTTTATAATGAGGTAAAGCCAGCATTTGAGATGGTTATGAAACAAGCAACTATGTGGAAGCCGTTAGCAGAGGCTTGGGTAAAGGAACATAAACCTAAATATATCCATCTTTCACAAATTGAATCAACTATTGATAATATTGAGCAGATTGTCCTACAGTCATTTTATAAGGATGTAAATAATCAAAGATTTCATAATCTCCATAATTCTGTGGAATATATCATTGATAGTATTCTGACAGAGATTGAAGTAGGGACTGACTAGAGCAGTCCCTTATTTACGTTCATATAAAATAAAATTTCTGTACTGTTGATAACACTTAACATCCAGCTCAAGCGCCCAACGACTAGTGAACTTCACAATCCTTTTACGCTAAGTCAACTTTGAATCGCTGTCTCTCTTAGTTATACGTAGCTAAACAGGTGTTTGCGCTTCTGTACATTACTTTTCTGTCTTAATACTAACTGGATCTTGATCTTCACTTGCGACTGGTTCAATAGCATATGCTAAATGTTCAGTTTCCTTAGCAGAAACTTCTTGTCCATGTTTTGGAATTGTAGGATCATGTCCTCTTTCTTTATGGTTAAAATGTTTCCCTCTTGCCAAGATAATCCCCCCTTAATGTGTTCCCTTCTAATATGAGCAAATCAAGCAATATTCATGTATTGAATTTTGTTTCACCCAATAGGCATTTTATTCATATAGTAAGAACAACTAGGATTCGATCAATGGGAGGAGGAATTTTTGATGAATCAACAACATGCTTTTCAAAGAAGGAGAAGAAGAGAAAGTCCATACTATCCACCAGTTCAGACTTTTCCTTTTTTGGAGCAACAGACATCTGATTTTCAAAATGGCCAAAATATGAATACTTCAACGTATCAGCAACAATATCAAAACCCGTATTATCAACCCTATCAGCAACAATACCAACCACAGTTTCAAAATCCTTATCAACCATTTTATGGAAATGGGAACAATAGTATGTTAAATGGACAGTATATGAACTCGCAATATCCAACACCATATCCTAAGCCAGTACCAAACTTTAAGCAACAGCCAACAGGTTTTCAGACTGTTATTTCACAATTTAAAAAATCTGATGGTCAATTAGATATTAACAAAATGATGGATACAGCAGGACAAATGATGAGTGCTGTAAATCAGATGGGAGGGCTATTTAAAGGGGTTACCTCAATGTTTAAATAAAAGAAAAGAGCAAATACGAGGGAGACCTCATTTTTGCTCTTTCTTTAAATGTGTAGCAAGTAGTTGTTTCACTTCATTATAAGATAATCCTGATTGAGCGTTTAAACGTTTAACTTCATCCACATTAGTATTCGAGTATTTTTTTGTGCTAAAAAGTTTCAACATATTCATTCCCTTGATTTTTCTCTTCCAATCGTTCTTTCCTTACACGTAGTGCAAAGTTTGCACTTTGTAAATTTGAGATTGCCAAAGAATTTTCTGGACAGGCAAAATCACCATTTTGGTGTGATTTTAGTTTTTCAACAAGTACACTTATTACGTCTTCAACTTGACACCCATTGACGCCTTCCTTATCAATAGCACCAGTTTGGAATTTGATATTAATGTAGTGATTACTGTTTCTATTCATTTGAATTTCTCTCCCTCGGGTACATTTTCAACAATTAAATTTATGCTATATGAAAACAACTTAAATCAACAATTCATAAACCTCATTTAATTGGTTGCCCCTAATAAAATCTTGTTCATTAAATGCATATTTAATTTCATCAGGTAAAACATTGTTTAGAAATTGAATCTCATCTTCATCCAGTGTTAACACTAAGTCTCTTTCAGTTTTAAATTGTCCTTTTTCTAATTTTAAGCTAATTCTTTTAGCTACTGAGCTACTATCATAATTTGAAATTGCTTCTGTTAAATATCCTAATGTAAAATCCATGGTAATCAGTCCTTAAAAAAGTTTTTGAATTCTGTTGAAGTTTCAGACGTTTTTGAATAAGGATTATCTTTACTAATATTTTTGCTATCTAAATTTGTTTTGATTACGAGAGTTGGGGATGAAGTTGGTTCTGCGATAACACGATCGTTTAACTCATCGAAGTCAGGCAGATCTGATTTCTTTTTGTCCATTTTTTACACCTCCATGCTTTAGTGTTTGAAGTAAAGAGGATTTCTCTCACGTCAAAATTTGGATTTTTTTATCGTCATAGATTTTTCTTAATGTGTAATAGTAAAGTTAAGAGGTGATAAAAATGGTGAGAATAAAACGTAAACAATCAAGAAAAAACGAGGTAACAGCTTCTGCAAAAGATTTAGCGAACGATCCAACACCAGAAGAAAACCCTAAGTATGGTGGTAAATCACATAAAAACAGTTAAGGTCAGACTCAGGGAGTGTCTGACCTTTTCACTGTATTAACATTATGTTATAGTAAAATTTTTATAAATCATCTTCTATATAAAAGTGTTCTGATTTTTTGGGTATTGTAACAATTAGGGAATCTTTTTTAAAAGTTGTTTTAATATCATTTTCTTTAACAGGATAAGGTAGTAGAATTGTTCTTGATAAGCTATCAAGTGATGTATAATTTCTAAATGTAGATGACTTTTCATTAAATTCTTTAATTTCTTCGCGATTCGTGATAGAAATCGTTAAATATTGGTCAAATAGCTCAAGTCTAACTTGTTCTTTTTTAACGGGAGGAATTTTTAATTCTACTATACAATTTTTATCTGTTTCATATGTGTTAACATGAATATGGTGATAGGGAAATGAATCAGTAAGCATTGTATCAAATTCATTCATAAATTGCTTTAATGGCTCTGTGCGAAAAAACTGATCAACAATTTGGAAAAAGTCTATCTGTTCTATTGGTTGCACCTTATTTTTATTAACCAAATTATCCTTTTTTCTCATTTTAACCCACCCTACATAATATAAATTACAAATTATTATATGAAGAGTTTGAAAAAAGGTTTATGGTATTTAGATATAAGATATTTTGTTTAGGTAAATCATTCCGTTGTTCATAACGTTTTGAATATACTGGAAGTAAATATAAAAGCAAAGAGGAGGATTTTTATGTTAAAATCATTATTTGGAAAAAAAGAAAAAGTGACTAAAGAATCAATTTTTGCCCCTTTAACTGGAAAATTGTTAGATATAGAAGAGGTACCGGATCCTGTATTTTCTCAAAAATTGATGGGGGAAGGGATGGCGATTGAGCCAACAGAAGGCGTTATTGTAGCTCCTATTGATGGACAAGTTATTCAAGTCTTTCACACAAAACATGCTATTGGACTGCGTTCGCAAACAGGATTAGAGCTACTAATACATATTGGGCTTGAAACAGTTAGTATGAATGGAGATGGCTTTGATGTTCATGTTAAAGAAGGTCAAAAGGTAAAAGTGGGTGATCCATTAATTACCGCTGATCTTTCCTTGATAAGGGAGAAAGCCGCAAGCACAATTACGCCAATCGTTATCACGAACTCAGATATTCTAGAAAACATCACAAAAGTTTCATCAGGAAAGGTAATAAAAGGAACCTCAAATATACTAGATGTAAAAGTTAAGTAATTCATATTTACACATTAAATAAAAATAGTTTTTATTCAAAGCAGAAAATATTTCTGCTTTTTATTTATTTGCGAACATTTATTCGGTAAAATAGGAACTGAACATCCACATTTGTGTAGGATGAAGATAGAGGTGGAAATAAAATGGAATTTAGAAAATCGTTAACAAGTCTTCTTCATGCTTTAAAACAAGAAAAAGAATTTTGTGAACAAATTGTTCACTGGCATACGATCCCATCTAAAGAGGCGGAAGCGGTTGATTTGCCTGATGATATAGATATACGCTTAAAAACAGCCTTGCAAAACAGAGGAATTTCAGAATTGTATACACATCAACATGAGGCCTATCAATTTGCGAATAAAGGCTCAAACTTTGTTGCTGTCACACCTACCGCATCAGGAAAAACGTTGTGTTATAATCTTCCCGTCTTGCAAAAAATTTTAAATGATGAATCAAGTAGAGCATTATATCTTTTTCCGACAAAGGCACTTGCACAGGATCAAAAATCGGAATTAAATGAGATTATAACTGAAATGTGTGTCGGGTTGAATTCCTATACATATGATGGTGACACGTCACCCGCAATTCGACAGAAGGTTAGAAAGGCAGGACATATCGTTATTACGAATCCAGATATGCTGCATTCAGCGATTTTACCACATCATACGAAATGGGTATCTCTTTTTGAAAACCTAAAATATATCGTAATTGATGAGCTTCATATTTATCGTGGAATATTTGGCAGCCATGTTGCCAATGTTATAAGACGCCTTAAACGAATTTGTCAATTTTATGGAAGTAACCCGCAATTTATATGTACATCTGCAACAATAGCAAATCCTAAGGAATTAGCTGAGACACTGACAGGTAAGGAGATGGAGCTCATTTCTAAAAATGGGGCCCCATCAAGTAAAAAGCATTTTATTTTTTATAATCCACCAATTGTGAACAAGCCGTTAAATATAAGGAAAAGTGCAACGCTTGAAGTGAGAAGGCTTGCAGGGCATTTTTTAAAAAATAAAATCCAGACGATCGTTTTTGCTCGAAGTCGAGTACGAGTGGAGATCATATTAACGTATTTGCAAGAACTTATAAAAAACGAACTAAAACAAAAGTCAATTCGTGGATATCGTGGAGGATATTTACCAAAACAAAGAAGAGAGATTGAACAAGGTCTGAGAAACGGAGACGTGTTAGGCGTTGTTAGTACAAACGCACTTGAACTAGGGGTTGATATCGGTAGGTTGCAAGTTTGTATCATGACTGGTTATCCTGGAACAATTGCTAGTGCATGGCAGCAAGCAGGTAGAGCAGGAAGAAGACAAGGGGAAGCAGTGATAATAATGGTTGCGAGCTCTAGTCCACTAGATCAATATATTATTCAAAATCCTAATTATTTCTTTGAACAAAATCCTGAAACAGCTATCATAAATCCAGACAATCTCGTCGTCCTTGTAGACCATTTGAAATGTGCAGCTTTTGAGCTTCCTTTTAAAAATGGTGATACATTTGACGGACTTGAATTAGAAGATATATTACAATTTTTAGCAGAGGAACGGGTCCTATATTATAACGACAACACATACCATTGGATGAATGATTCCTTCCCAGCGCATAACATTAGCCTTCGTTCAGCTTCTCAGGAAAATGTCATAATTATCGATCAATCTGATATTGCGAGTGTAAAGGTGATTGGGGAAATGGATCGATTTAGTGCGATGACTCTTTTACACGATGAAGCGATTTATTTACATCAAGGGGTGCAATTTCAAGTGGAAAAGCTTGATTGGGAGGAGAAAAAAGCATTTGTAAGGGAAGTGGATGTTGACTATTTTACAGATGCAAATTTGGCTGTACAACTTAAGGTTTTAGAAGAAGACATGCTCATAGAGAAAGAAAGTGCTGGGTATGGATTTGGCGATGTAACCGTTCAAGCGATGGCAACGATTTTTAAAAAAATAAAATTTGATACTCATGAAAATATCGGTTCAGGTCCTATCCATCTTCCAGAAGAAGAACTCCATACAAATGCAGCGTGGATAAGTATACATTCATTTAATAAAGAAGATATGTCAGAAAAACGTCTAGAAGAATCATTGATTGGAGTAGCACATGTACTTCAGCATGTAGCACCATTAAAAGTAATGTGCGATCCGTCTGACCTGCACGTTGTTGCTCAAATCAAAGCGGTCCACAATAATAAACCAACTATTTTTTTATATGATCGATACCCAGGAGGCGTGGGATTAGCAAAGAAAATTTACGAAACAATGAATTCTGTCCTATTAGAAGCGCTCAATTTACTGTCAAATTGCCCATGTCACAATGGCTGTCCTTCTTGCATTGGGACTGAAAGCATCTCAAATTCAATCAAAAAAGATACGTATCTGCTTCTTACAAAACTTGCTATTAAGGAATAACAGCACCAACTAAATTGAAGGAAAATCATCGTAGCTCTGTCCTATTCCTCCATACTAAAATAAAGGATGAGGCAAATGTCGTTAAAAAATAAATTAAATAGGTTGAAAAAGCATGTGATTAGAGAAGAAAAAGATTCAAGTGATCAACAGGTAGAACATGATCCAGTTGATCACTTGTGGAAAGAGCATCAAACTTCTGTCTTTTCATATGATAAGCAAGTCTGTCTAATAAGGGAAGTGACCTATCCTTTAGATTATAAACACGGACATTATCAGCTTGGTGAATTCCATAAGATTGTTTCGATGTGGAATGAGAGTGATCAAACCCATCCGTTATCTTGTAAAGGTCATGATGCAAGTGAATTGTTTTTCTTTGATACTGAAACAACAGGACTTGGCGGGGGAGCGGGGAACACGATCTTTTTATTAGGTCAAGCTCAGGTTTTTGCTGATCGTGTTGTCATTAAGCAGCATTTATTACCTAAACCCGGCAATGAAGTTGCCTTATATCAAAGTTTTTTACAAGGAATTAATAGTAAAACTCTTGTTACTTACAATGGCAAAGCATTTGATTGGCCACAAGTAAAAACTAGGCACACGTTAATACGAGATTCTGTCCCAAGTCTTCCGGCTTTTGGTCATTTTGATCTGTTTCATGCTGCAAGGAGGCTTTGGAAAAATGAGCTTGAATCCGTAAGACTTGTTAATGTAGAAACTGAAATCCTTAATATTACCCGAGAAAATGATATTCCTGGGTTTCTAGCACCAATGCTCTATTTTCAATTTGTTAAACAACAACAACCAGATATCATAATGGGAGTCCTCAAACATAATGAAATTGACGTATTATCGCTTATCACTCTATATATCCATTTATCTATAAAACTTCTAGAAACAGATAATGAAGCAAATGCATCAGAGCACTATGAAATTGCCAGATGGTTAGATTATATAGGGGAAAAATCATCTGCATTTTCAGCTTATCAATCCTTAATGGAAAAAGAACCAAATAATAAGGATGAAGCAAATTACAATCTCTCACTGCATTATAAGAAACAAAAAGAATGGAATAAAGCGATAGAATCATGGAAGGAAATAATCCACTCATCAAATAATAAAACTATTACCTGTAAAGCATCAATTGAATTGGCTAAATACTATGAACATAAGGAAAAAAACTATGAGGATGCAATCCACTATAGTGAACTTGTGTATAAGGTGGTAAATGAAAGCGAGCAAGTTTTACTGAAATTAGATATACGTGATGTTGAAAAAAGAATAAATAGACTGAAGCGGAAATATTCAGAAAATATTGCCCGGGTAAGCGCAAAAAGTGAGTAAATTCGTCAAAAAAATGACGAAATTATGAATTTATATAGATCAAGCAATAAACCAATTGTAGATCTCTGTTGAACGATGTAAAATAAGTGACTGTACGAACTTTTAAAAGGGAGAAGAATATTGTGTACAAAAATATATTATACTTGTTTTTCATCGTTATCGTTTTAACAATTTTTATTTTCACAAACTTTAAAGAAAGCTTTTATGCTTTTCTATAAAATTAGGTACTTGCATTAGTACATGTACATCCCTTTCATCATAGGCTAGAAGTGTAAGACAAATGATTGAAAGGAGAATGATATATGCATTGTAGACCGAAAGTAATGGCACCTATCGTACACCCAACTAAATGTTGTGTACAAAATAATTATTCTGAAACGATCGTACCACACATCCATCCACAACACACAACAACTGTGAATCATGATTTTTATAAGCATCAACACTATTTCCCGCAAACTCAATCAGTTGAGAATGAGGTAACACATCAACACTTTAACGTTTACGGTCAAGCTCCAGCTCCAGGTTTTGGTTTCGGAGGTCCTGGTTTCGGAGGCCCAAGACCTCGTCCAGGATTTGGACCTGGTCCATTTGGTCGATAAGTAAACGGATTAGGAGCTGAATTTTCAGCTCCTATTCTTATTATAAAAAGTTCCCAAAGTTAGATGCTTTTTTTACGTACTCATTATTTATCGTTATAATGTGTGGTATTATTTCGTATATTGATAAGGTGATTAATGTGAAGGTTTTAACAATCTCTGGCTATAAATCGTTTGAATTAGGAGTTTTTAAAAATGATGATCAAGCTGTACAATACATTAAAAAAGCAATTGAAAAATCGTTACTTGGTTTCTTGGAAGAAGGGCTCGAATGGGTAATCATTAGTGGGCAAATGGGTGTAGAATTATGGGCAGCTGAGGTTGTATTTAACTTGCAAATGGAATACTCTGATTTAAAGCTAGCTATTCTAACGCCTTTTCTTAATCAAGAAAGTAAGTGGAATGAAATAAACAAAGAATATTATGAATTTATCTTGTCTCAGGCTGATTTTGTTGATAGTATTACAAAACGAGAGTATGAAAGTCCAGTACAATTCCGTCAAAAGAATGAATTTCTTGTAAGTAAAAGTGATGGTCTGCTTCTTTTATTTGATGAAGAAAAAGAGGGCTCTCCAAAGTATTTATTGGAAACTGCCAGAAAAAAGCAAGAATTAACTAGTTATTTCATTGGATTCATTACTTTTTCCGACCTTCAACTAGTTGTGGAGGAAGAAAATATGAAAAATGCTGATTTTTGGTGATTCGTGTAAGTTAATAACGGAAAATAGCGATTGAACGAAATTGACAATTAGCGAGATTTCTGAAAAAATATAGGTTGATGACTTCGCTATAAGAGGTGAAAGATATGCTTTCAGATAAAGTAAAATTAACGGCAAAAGAAATTTTAGAACGAGAATTTAAATCAGGAGTAAGAGGCTATAAACAAGAGGAAGTTGACAAGTTTTTAGATCTTGTTATAAAAGACTATGAAACATTCCATCAAGAAATTGAAGATCTACAACAGGAAAATCTTCGTTTGAAGAAGCAATTAGATGATACATATAAAAAACAACCACCAGTTCAAACGAACACAACAAACTTTGATATTTTAAAACGATTATCTAATCTTGAGAAACATGTATTTGGCAGTAAGCTATATGATTAAATAATCCATTTTTTTACACTTGTTTTATGAGAGATATTTAGGTATACTTAATTTTGCTGTTTCATTAATAACGTTCAGGTAATCGCTGCAGTCTTTAGGATTGTAGAGGAAAGTCCATGCTCGCACGGTGCTGAGATGCCCGTAGTGTTCGTGCCTAGCGAATTCATAAGCTAGGGCAGCAATGAGCTTTTAGCTCGGCTGACGGCAGGGAAAAAGCCTAAGTCTTCGGATATGGCTTGACTACCTTGAAAGTGCCACAGTGACGAAGTCTTACAAGAAATTGTAAGAGTGGAACGAGGTAAACCCCACGAGCGAGAAACCCAAATTATGGTAGGGGCACCTTCTTGGAGGAACCAAACGAAGAGAAGGACAGAAGCTTTACAAGCATCTGTAGATAGATGATTACCACCTGAGTACGAGGCTTTGCCGCTTGTAGTACGATGGAACAAAACATGGCTTATCGAACGTTATTAATCAGTATGAAAACATATGCACAAGGGGCTGATCAATTCAGCCCCTTTTCATTTACATATTTTCTGGTTATATCATGTCAAAATAGACGATGATGTTATAGTGAAAAGTCTTGTCCTGTAATAAGGGAATTGGTCGCTAATTAACATACATATTATATGCCTATTATAGGTAATAGGGGTAAAGGTAGGGTGAAAAATGAATAAGTTAACACTTATTGCAACATCAGCAATGGGTTTAGAAGCTATTGTTGGGAAAGAAGTTAAGGATTTAGGGTATGAGTGCAAGGTAGAGAATGGCAAAGTAACTTATGAAGCTGATGAACTTGCTATTTGTCGATCAAATTTATGGTTACGAACAGCTGATCGTATTAAGATTAAGGTTGGAGAATTTCAAGCAAAGACCTTTGATGAGCTTTTTGAAAAAACTAAAGCGTTAAACTGGGGTGATTACTTACCAGTAAACGCAGAATTTCCTGTAATAGGGAAATCTGTGAAATCTACTTTGGCAAGTGTACCTGATTGTCAGGGAATTGTTAAAAAGGCAGTAGTTGAAAAATTAAAATCTCATTATAAAACAACCGGTTGGTTTAATGAAGATGGACCCCTTTATCGAATTGAGGTAGCACTTTTAAAAGATGTTGCAACAATTACAATTGATGCAAGTGGTTCAGGTCTCCATAAGCGTGGGTTCCGAATTGATCAAGGGGGAGCACCAATTAAGGAAACACTTGCAGCAGCTCTAGTCTTACTATCAAGATGGACACCAGATCGTCCGTTTGTCGATCCTTTTTGCGGTTCAGGTACAATCCCAATGGAGGCTGCACTTATCGGTCAAAATATAGCACCAGGTTTTAATCGTGAATTTGCTTCGGAAAAGTGGCATTGGATTGGCAAGGAAAAGTGGGATCTTGCAAGACAGGAAGTTGAAGAAAAGGCAAAGTATGATCAACCCCTTGATATTCAAGCTGCAGACATTGACCATCGTATGATCCGTATTGCTGAGGCTAATGCTGAGGAAGCAGGTCTTCGTGAGCTTATAAACTTTAAACAAATGCAAGTTAAGGATTTTACTACAACAAAGGAATTTGGTGTGATAGTCGGCAATCCTCCTTATGGAGAGCGACTCGGTGAAAAAAGAGCTGTAGAGCAAATGTACAAGGAAATGGGACAAGCATTTGCTCCGTTAGATACATGGAGTATCTATATGCTTACTTCTCATGAGGGCTTTGAAGACTTTTATGGAAAGCCAGCAACAAAAAAACGCAAGCTGTTTAACGGCTTTATAAAAACTGATTTCTATCAATATTGGTCAAATGTACGCCCACCAAGAAACAAGGATTAAATTAGGTGGCAGACTTTATAGTTTTAGTGAAATTTAGAGTCTGCTTCTATTGTCTTTAACAAAGGCTCTTTTCTAAGAGATTGTTCCTTTTAAAACGAAAACTGTTTAAGGTTGATTGGAGCGAGCATCTGTAGCGGAAATCAACCACCCCGCACTAACATGGTAAATAGCAACAAAGTTTGCGAGAACAGCCTTAATAAAGAATTACTCTACGCTAATTAGACTATCCTTGTTATAATATAGGATAAAAGGAGGTGGAATAATTGTCTTCAATACTTAATCAACTTGGACCAAAATATTTTGCTTTAGATGCAGCGCGTGTGGATGCAAGTCCGACCGAAGTAATTATAACGAATGATGAAGGAAATACATACTATATTGTTACACCTGATGTGTTAACAGAGGAGTTACTAGAATTGGGATTTAAAAAAGTAGAAGGCGAAGAGTAATTTCTCTTCGTTTTTCTAATTCCATAATAATAATAACCTTTTTCTCATAATTTAATTCTGCAAGTTTCTTCTAGCTAACATAGATCACTTTACAAAGCCTTTTTCGAATAAAATAAGCTTGTTTTGTTAAATATAAGACCATTCCTAAAAATGAATCGTTTCAATGTGAAAATCAACAAGTAAATATTAGTAATAAAGAATAAGACCGAAATCATATGATTAATAATTAGCGAAAACTTTTCATGCTAGATTCATAATAGGTTCTTACTTTAATACGGTTGATTTGATATTGAAAGTAATAATGAAGGGTGGTTTTATTTTATGTATGAAGATCAGCAATTTCAACTTATTTCAAAGGCACTAAGTTCCACTCAAAAATCGTTAGAGGAACAAATAGGATTAGAGTCTCCTGCAGTGCTTCAAATAGGAAATGCTAGAGAAGATATGATTAAAGCTTTATCACATGCAACATCGATTGATCATCAATTAATAATTGAAACTTTATTTGATAAATAAAAATTTAGAAAAGCCTGGTTTACGATCATACTAATAATATAAATTCTCAAAAAGGAGTGGCTAAATTTGGCTAACTCCTTTTTAGATGTATACATATGAATTGACATCTTCTTTATTAAATAAGATAATTATATTTTGTGGATTAATTGGAAATTGAAATTATTGGAGGAAACGTACACATGGTGACGTCCCGTTTGCCTTTTGCTATATCAAAGGATGAGAGCTTTTACCAAGCCTTAAACAATTGGATAGGAGATGTTTTTTACGATATCCTTCCTGAGAAAGGGTTTGAGTTAAGAGACGAACAAATTTTCATGGCCTTTCAATTGGAGAGGGCATATCAAGAGAAAAAAGTTATGTTTGCTGAAGCAGGGGTTGGTACAGGGAAAACTATCGTGTACTTGCTATATGCTTTATCATATGCGAGATATACAGGTAAACCAGCAATCATTGCTTGTGCAGATGAAACGTTAATAGAACAGCTAGTTAAGCAAGAGGGCGACATTGCAAAGTTGTCTGAATTTCTTGATTTACAAATGGATGTCCGTCTTAGTAAAACCCATAGTCAATATTTATGTTTAAATAAACTAGATGACGTTATCCAAAAAAATGGGGATGAAAAATATTTAGATGTCTATCAATCACTTCCAGACTTCGTTCATGAAAAAGCTGGTATGCAACAATTTTCAGCGTATGGTGATCGTAAGGAATTCGGGCATCTTTCTGATGAAGAATGGGACAAGATTGGATGGGATTCCTTTCAAGATTGTTTTACTTGTTCACAAAGACATCGCTGTGGTCTAACATTGTCACGAGATTACTATCGTAAAGCTACTGATATCATTGTATGTTCACATGACTACTTTATGGAGCATGTGTGGACATATGAATCAAGAAAACGTGAAGGTCAAATGCCGCTTTTGCCTGAGTATAGTAGCGTTGTATTTGATGAGGGGCACTTATTGGAGTTTGCTGCTCAAAAGGCACTAACACACCGTGTTAAGCAAAGCTCGTTACAAATCTTTTTAGAACGATTACTACAAAATGAGATTCGTGAAGAGCTTGCATATCTAGTTGAGGATGGTCTAGCTATTAACGATGAATTTTTTGATGATATACAACAATGTACCACTAGTGTTGAAGGATCAAATCGTCTGAAAATTAATCGCAAGACTAAGCTTCAAACTACAGCAAACAATCTACAAAAAAAATTAGCTGAAATTAGTGAAGCACTTGTATTTGAAGGCGAGCTTTTTACAATTGATGATTATGAATTGAAAATTGTTGAAGAGTTTATTGATCAAATGGAGTATTCACTTTCATTGTTTAATCAAAAAAATAATGCGGTGAGCTGGGTTGAAGAAAAAGACAACGATTATAGCCTTGTTATCATGCCAAGAAAAGTTGAGGAAGTTTTAAAAGAAAGAGTATTTTCAAAGAACTTGCCTTTTATTTTCTCTTCAGCTACTCTTTCAGAAAGTAAATCTTTTGATTTTATTGCAAACAGTTTAGGGATAAACGATTATTTATCACTTTCTGTTGAATCACCGTTTGACTACGATGAGCAAATGAAATTACAGCTCGTTAATGAAGTAGATCGAGCAATGAAATTTTCTAGAACGCTAGAAGAATTAACTCACTCTGGGGGAAGAGGACTTATCTTATTTTCTTCTCAACAAGAATTAAAGTGGTTCAAAGCTTCTATTGCTTCAAATAGCTATGAGTTTCCAATTCTCTTTGAAGGTGATAAAGAAATTAGCTCACTTGTGAAGGAATTCCAGCAACATGAGGAATCAGTTCTATGTGCAGTTCATTTATGGGAAGGCCTAGATATACCAGGCCCATCACTTTCTAATGTGATTATATGGACTTTACCATATCCTCCTGAAGACCCTGTGTTCGAAGCGAAAAGGTCAGATAAGAAGGATCCCTTCATGGAAGTAGATTTACCATATATGCTCTTAAGGCTTAGACAAGGAATGGGCAGATTGATTAGAACTAGTGAAGACAGCGGATCTATCACAATTTTTCTTGGAGATAATGATCAGTTTGTTATGGATCAAATAACTGCTGTATTACCTGTAGAGCCAATTGTTGGATAGGCTGGAGCTTTTGCTCTTTGTCTATCCTTTTTTTACGTTACAAATCCGTTGCATAAAATGATGAAGAAATTTGATTGACAATAATGATCAGGGTATTTACGCTTTAAATAACTAGACAAAGGGAGTGATTTAATTGACTCAAATTGAAAAGGATTTTTTGGATTATATAAAAAAAATGCAAGCGTATGAAGAAGCTATCAATGTCATGTATTGGGATATGCGCACAGGAGCACCTAAAAAGGGACTTGAACAGCGTTCAGAAGTTGTTGGTATGCTATCAACCGAAGCTTTCCAAATGCTTGTATCAGATCAAATGAATGAATATTTGGTAGCTCTATCAAAAGATGAAGTATATAGCGGACTTAATCCAGTGACACAAAAGGCTGTTGAGCTTCTCAAAAAAGAATACAAAAAAAATAAAGTAATTCCTCCGAAGGAATATCAAGAATATGTTGTCCTTTGTTCAAAAGCTGAATCAGTTTGGGAAGATGCGAAGGAAAAGTCTGATTTTCAATCCTTTGCACCTTATTTGCAAAAGCTTGTAGATTATAATAAAAAACTTATTACATATTGGGGTTATGAAGGAAATAAATATAATACATTGTTAAATGAATATGAACCAGGCGTCACTGTTGAAGTATTGGATCAAGTATTTGCGCAAGTGCGGGAAAAAATTGTGCCACTTGTAAAAAAAATTGCCGAGTCATCCCATCAGCCTAAAACGGATTTTTTATATCATCATTTTCCTAAATTAAATCAACGTGGGCTTAGTGAGTTCCTGTTAAATGAATTAGGCTATGATTTTGAAGCAGGTCGATTAGATGAAACGGTTCATCCCTTTGAAATTACGCTTAACCGTGGTGATGTCAGGGTAACGACAAAGTATGATGAGAAAGATTTCCGGACAGCGATCTTTGGTACAATTCATGAATGTGGACACGCAATATATGAGCAAAACATATCAGAAAAGCTTGAAGGGACTTTTTTATGCAGTGGTACTTCAATGGGGATACATGAGTCGCAATCACTATTCTATGAAAATTTTGTCGGAAGAAATAAAGGTTTCTGGCAGCGTTACTATAATAACCTAAAGGATTTTTCTCCAGAGCAATTTGATGGTGTTAGTTTACAAGACTTTTATGAAGCCATAAATGAGTCAAAGCCTTCCCTTATTCGTATTGAGGCAGATGAGCTAACCTATTCTCTTCATGTTATGGTTCGTTATGAAATCGAAAAAGCTTTATTTAACGATGAAATAACTGTAGAAGAGCTTCCTCGTATTTGGAATGAAAAATATGAAGAATACTTAGGTGTCACACCTCCAAATGATGCAAAGGGTGTATTGCAGGATGTTCATTGGGCAGGAGGAAGCTTTGGATATTTTCCGTCATATGCATTGGGGTATATGTATGCAGCACAATTTAAACATGCAATGCTGAAAGATTTACCTGATTTTAATGAATTAATTGAAACAGGCCAATTTGAAAAAATTAGAAATTGGTTAACAGAGCATATTCACCAATATGGGAAAACAAAACAACCTTTAGAGATATTGAAGGATGTAACAGGTGAAGGATTAAATGCTAAGTATTTAATTGAATATCTTGAAGAAAAGTATCGTTACATCTATCATATTTAAATACATTTATTAAAGAGGAAGCAGCTCAGTTGCTTCTTTTTTAATTGTACGAATATTCTTAATTAGTTTAATGATTAAAGTTCGTGTTTTTCGCAAAAAAATATTTGCAAATCATTCATTTATTGTTATAATTCATTTAATTGCAAATAACGCTCATATAATCGTGGGAATATGGCCCACAAGTTTCTACCAAATAACCGTAAATTATTTGACTATGAGTGAGGTTAAATGTTTCGCTATAAAAAATGGGTATTTTCCTATTTTTTTATAAAAGCGGCATTGCTTCACTTATAGTGAAGCAATGCCGCTTTTTGTATTATTAAAATTTAAATTACAGAAGAAAGCATAAAAAATAAGGCTCTCTTTTTGTAACTATTCATATAAATTAATTTAATTAATCGTTAGGGAGGAAGAAAATGAAACTGCTTAGAGAAAAAATACAAGATGAGGGTATAGTTCTTTCTGACGGTGTGTTAAAAGTTGACTCATTCTTAAATCATCAAATCGATCCAGAGCTTATGAAAGAGATAGGCTTAGAGTTTGCTAGACTTTTTAAAAAAGAAGGTATTACAAAAATCGTGACAATCGAATCCTCAGGTATATCTCCTGCTGTTATGGCTGGTCTTGAGCTTGGTGTGAAGGTTATCTTTGCAAGAAAGAGAAAATCTTTAACATTAACAGATAACTTACTCGTATCTTCTGTCTATTCATTTACAAAACAAGAAGAAAATACAATTGCTGTATCTTCCCAATTTCTAAACAAATCAGACCGAGTACTTATAATTGACGACTTTTTGGCAAATGGAGAGGCAGCAAAAGGATTAATCGATATTGTGAAAAAATCAGGTGCTTCCATTCAAGGTATCGGGATTGTGATCGAGAAATCGTTTCAAAAGGGTGCAAGTGAATTAAAGAATTCAGGCTACAGAGTCGAATCTTTAGCGAGAATTCAATCGTTAAGAGATGGCAAGGTAAGCTTTGTTGAAGAATTTGAGGAGGTTAAAGCATGAAGCAATCATTACAAAACGTTTCGTTAGGTATCCAACATGTACTTGCTATGTATGCTGGTGCTGTTGTAGTTCCTTTAATTGTAGGAAGTGCAATTGGTTTATCTGGAGCACAATTAACTTACTTAGTTGCGATTGATATTTTTATGTGTGGTATCGCTACGTTTTTACAAGTTTGGAAAAATCGTTTTTTCGGACTTGGCTTACCAGTTGTATTAGGATGTACGTTTACTGCAGTTGGGCCGATGATTGCCATCGGTAATGAATATGGCGTATCCTCGATCTATGGAGCTATTCTTGTTTCTGGACTCATCGTTATTCTTATTTCATCTGTCTTTGGAAAGTTAGTTAAGTTTTTCCCACCTGTTGTAACAGGTTCTGTTGTAACGATCATTGGAATTACATTAATTCCTGTTGCAATGAATAACATGGCAGGAGGTCAAGGAAGTCCAACTTTCGGTTCAAAAGAAAACCTTATTCTCGCGTTTGGAGTTCTATTCTTAATCATACTTCTTAATCGCTTTTTTACAGGATTTATTAGAGCTATTTCAATTTTAATTGGTATTATCGCAGGAACTGTTGTGGCTGGTTTTATGGGGATGGTAGACCTACAGGCTGTTAATGATGCTTCATGGTTTAATATCGGAAAGCCTTTTTACTTTGGTACGCCTACCTTTGAATTAGCACCAATTATTACAATGACGATTGTTGCAGTTGTAAGTATGGTTGAATCTACAGGTGTGTATTTTGCGTTAAGTGATATTTGCAACAAAAAACTTGACGATAAAGATTTAGCTAGAGGGTATCGTGCAGAAGGTCTCGCTTATATGCTAGGTGCAATTTTCAACGCATTTCCATATACAACATTTTCGCAAAATGTAGGTCTTATTCAAATGTCTGGCATTAAAACAAATCGTGTTATATACACAACAGCAATCATGTTAATTGGATTAGGCTTAGTACCAAAAATTGCTGCTTTAGCAACAGTTATTCCTTCATCTGTTTTAGGTGGCGCGATGGTTGCTATGTTTGGAATGGTTGTTGCTTATGGGATCAAAATGCTTGGCCAGGTTGAGTTTGCTTCACAGGAAAATCTATTAATCGTCGCTTGTTCCGTTGGGTTAGGGCTTGGCGTAACAGTTGTCCCAGAGATTTTCGCAGGTCTTCCTGAATCAGTTAAAATTTTAACGAATAGCGGTATTGTTGCTGGAAGTATCACGGCGATCGTACTAAATATCGTTTTTAATGTCATTCCATCTGGTAAAAAAGCTGGAAGCAATCGTGATGCTGTTGTTCAAGGGCAAGCATCTTAAAGAAATAAGTATAAAGTGAAAATCAGCACGCTTAATCCAACATTCTATTAGTGAAAAAACGTTAAAACGTTACCTACATTTTCGTGTGTATAACATGAATTTGGAGGTGACGTTTTTTTATATATAAAAAGAAGGCTGTTTTCGCAAACTTTGTTGCTTTTAAAATAGTATTGGGTTGGTTGATTGGCGCTCCAGGATGCTCGCTTTCCGTGGGGCGGGCGATGAGCCTCCTCAGCGCGAAGCGCCTGCGGGGTCTCATCTGTCCCGCTACTCCCACAGGAGTCTCGCACCTTCCGCACCAATCACCCTAATCAGTTTTATTCAAAAACAACAATCTTTTAGAAAAGAGCCAAAAAGAAAAAGAATGACCGCCAGAGTAAATTCTGTAAAAGAAAATGTGAGGATAAACGTTTTATTTTACATTTCAAAAAGGGTTAAGAATGTTTCATTTCAGCGGAAAAGTCAGAAGGTTAACGTGATAGCACTATTGGTTTGGTTCTTATAATGAACATTACGGATTTATATTACGAGTAAATGATTTGGATATGAGTGTTATTAGATACCAATAGTAAGGGGAATTATGCGAAAAATTTTATTTGTTTTTTTACACTAAGAAAGTCAATACTTAACTCCTACAAATTTTAGATTCCGTTCTTCCTTACTATTTTTTATTACTTCCTTTACTATGGAAACAGCTTCCAGAATAGAATTTGCACTAATTTCAATTTCTTCAGAATCAATAGAAAAGATAAATCGCTTCATTGAATACACCGCCTCTTTGAAAGTTTTTTTCAGAATAGGCAAGGCATGTATCAAAGCACCACAGGGGAGTGGGTAGTGTTACATTCCTTGTACCTAATCTATGTATTAATGATATGTTAGGAATGTTACTAATGCTAATTAATTGTGAGGTTTTCTTCCTTTGTTATATTGTCGAAAACACATAAATGCGTAACAAAATGTTCACTTAATGTTCATATTTAATCAGACAACATAGACAGTTGCTAAGTGAGTTGTGGCTTCTCTGCTATGTAATTTCAAATGTAATTTAACTCCTAATCCAATTTAATATAACGAAAAAGAAGAAAAGCACCCTATAAAGAGTGCCTTCCGAATTCTATTTACTAAACAAACTTCTAACGCCTTTATAAATTAAAACGAGTGAGAAGACTAATACAGTTAATATGCCAAGTATATTAAAATAAGGTGCTAAAGCAGATAAGAATGTTTCCTCTAGATTAACCTTAATAAGTGCAAAACCAGATAGGATCGTTGCAAGGAATAAGAAAATCCGATTATCCATTATTTTCACTCCTTCCTATAGGGTTGTTAAATTATATGACCTAAATGTTACAAATATGACAGGTTTGTAAAAGTATCGTAAGGATGCTTTTTAATTTTGTTAAAATTTAGAAAGGTGATGTGAAAATAGGAAAATGAATGAACGATATGAGTTTTTAAAAAAACAATGGGTAGTTTATTAAATCAAAAAGAGGTAAGCAGGTAAATTGATTAGTTGGGAGGATTCAATATTGGTACCATTTACTCATTGAATAAATGAAGGAATTATTATCTGCAAATGAATCAAAAATTCTTGTCATGACATACCTATATATAAAATAGAATTTAACTATTCTTACTATAGGAGAAAAGCAAATGAGAGTAAAGGATATAAAAATAACTCAAAATCTATCAGTAACTAAATTAATTGAATTAACCGAAGTTGCAAATAAGTTCGAATCAGAAATTCACATTGTTGGGAAGCATTATAAAGTGGATGCTAAAAGCTTAATGGGCTTATTGGCAACAATAAGGAATGAAGAAGTAACAATCCTTACAAAAGGAGAAGATGAAGAAGAAGCGATCAAAGAGTTTATAAAATTGTTGATATAGTCGGAGTAAGGCAATTTCTAGTTCTTTAGCTTTTCAAAGAAGGAATAGATCTTTATACAATGAAAAGGCTGACTTATGTCAGCCCCTAATCTAACTCGTTCATACATGATTTAACTCTCTAAGATTCTTTCCTTTTGTTCTTCATACTCGTCTTCTGATAAAATCTCCAAGTCTGCTAATTCTTTTAACTTTTTAAGCTTTTCAAAGTTATCAATTGCGGAATCTGCACGTTGTCCTTTTATTTCTTCTATTTTATTATCGATCGTTTCCTTCAAATCTAATGCAAGTTCCTTTTCGTTTTTGGAAAATTCAATCGTATTTTCATGCTTTTCATTTTTATTTTTATTTTCTCCACAATCTAATACAATATTACCATTAGACGCTAAACTAGGATTCTTAAGTGTAACATTAGTAATATTTTTGAATTGAATAAGTTTGACTCTGTTAAATTTACCTAAAAATCCGTGATGAATAATTTCAATACTACTCTGATACATGTATATTGTTGTTTTACTTCCTTTTTTGAAGATATATTCTTTAAATGCTAACTCAGCCATCGTAAGCTCCTTTTCTAATAAACAAGTTAATTATATTTTACATAAAATTCACTCAAAAGTTAAGGTTCATTGATTAAAAAAAGCTAATTTGGTAGAGTATTATGGTAAATTTAATATTTGTAATATTTTTCGCAGTTCCTGCTTTTATTTTGAATACGGACTAAAGCAGGTAAAAAATGCCTTCTCTTACTCAAAATTGAGTGAAAGAAGGCATTTTTATTTTTTCGATCAGAATAAATTAATTTTATAGAGATCTAATCACTTATCTGAAACTTTCCAGGAATACAACTCTTCAATTGAACAATTTAGTTCTTTTGAAATTGTCATGGCATTATTTAAATTCATGACCTTAGTATCTAAATAATTAGTAAGTTGGTCCTTTGGAATATTAGTATTAAGAGCAAGGGTGTCAAGATCGGTGTTGTTTTTTAATAAAAGTTGCTTGAAATTACTTTTTTTAGCTTTGTATGTAGCCAATATTTTACACCTCTCTTCTATTGTAAGGATACCATAGTGACTGATTAAAAGAAAGTAGATCATTTATCATTGTCGTATTTAGATCATAATAATTTATATAATCATTAGCATCTTATGTTTTATAACATATAGTAATATAAGTGTTTGAAGAGGGTGGTTACAATTGAAGCCTGTTCAAAGCGTATTTAATTTTAATAACATAAAGATATTGAATATGTCAGGAAACTCATCATTTAACATTGGTGAAATAAGTAACAAAGAGTTTTCTTCTACAAATAATATTAAGGGATTAAACTCCTCTATAGGTGATCACTCTGAATCTCAATCAATTATGAAAATATCCGACTTTGATGAGGAAGATAATGAACAACCTAAAGCAAAGGATCCTTCAGAATCGGAAACCTTTAACCCAATATGAAAGGAGAATTAATTTGTCCTCTTCCAATTTTTTTAACCTCCAGGGTATTAAAATTGTAAATATTTCTGGGAATGCATCGATAAATCCGGGTTCATCAAATATATCTGGTAATGGTATCACAGGTAAAATTGTAGGATTAAGTTTTGGAATTGGTGATGGATCAATAACAAATTCAATGCATTACAACACGTATATAGATCCAGATCTTGTTGATCAAAATGAAGGTGCGAGTCCATCAAATTCTTCGCAGTTGTAGGTAGGGATAAATAAAATAATATTCATAAAAATTGGACTTTCTGATGTTGATATGATTTTTCATTTCATGAAATTTATTAAAAGAATATAATCTATGTTCTTTTTTTTTTGAACTTCTCCAATTTGAAGTAAGGTTTAAAATATCATCTCATGATACATATTAAGGAAAAAGAGGTGATGATATGAATTTCTTGAATACTTTTTCTGATTGGAAGCAAGCAAGAAATGAAAAGGTACGTTCAGAGATGGAATCTTTAGGACGATGCCCGGATTGCAGAGGAAAAGGCTTTATATCAACATTAACGAGCGTTTATACACCTACGTTTGATGCGATTTTTGACTGTCCTGGATGTAATGGAAGTGGCCAATTTTCTGATTGGAACGTGTCTGATAATAACTTAACATAAGATTTTTCTTATAAATCATTTTAAGTTTGCACAAAATAGATATGCTTCAGAAAAAATTGTGAGGGGGAGTTATTAATATGAAATGGCAAAGACTGTTACTTTCTAAGTTACAAGAAAGAGAAGGTAAAAAAATTGCCCTCGCAATAGACACATCTACAAATCAAACAAAAACAATACTAATCCAAAATATTGTTAAATTGTTTGGTGAAGTGTGTCCAAAGAGCTTATTAGTACAAGCAGACTTTAAAATAAGAAGTATTACTTCGATAAAAGACGATCAAATAAAATATTATACACATGGTAAATCGTCTTATACAGAAGTGTTAGAATGGACAGAAAAAGAAGAAATAGACACACTTTTTTATATTACTGATGTAACAGGATATTTTTATGAAGAATTAACATTTAAAAAAGAGGTATTCTGGTTAGTTCCAGATGAGTTTGTCCCTAAAGTACCTTTTGGAAAAGCGATTCGTGTTGCTTAACAAAATCTAATATGTTGTTAAACGATATTATAAAATCAAGGAAAGACTGAGTATTCTCATTAGAATTACTCAAATATGACAGGGGGATAGAGAAACTAGCCATTTTAATTTTTCATTAAAACAAACAAATCTAATAGGTTATTTGCTCATAAATTTGCGAGTTTCCGTCCGAATTATCTTTTTCCTAGAAAGGAAAGGCTGACAGCTAATGTCAGCCTTTAAATTATTGGCTTGTTTTCTATTAAGGGGTTGATGAGCATGACAGAAAATCAACAGATAAAAGAATTTATCGCAAAAAATGGGGATGCAGTTGTGCTACGTCCTGCTAGAACGGATGATGCAGCACAAATCGTTAAAGCAGTAGAAAATATATTGAAAATTGGTTCTTATATTCAAAAAGAAAGTGCACGTACGGTAAATGAAGAAAAAGAATTTATAAATGAAATGAAGAAACTTGATAATATGTATGTAACAGTAGAAATAGAAAATAAAATTGTTGGAATAGCTAGGATAATCAGAGGGGAGCTTGAAATGAAAAGGCACACAGGTCTTTTTAGAACATGGCTTATAAAATCAGCACAAGGAAATGGAATAGGGAGTCAAATCATGGATTATACACTTTATTGGTGTAGAACACATGAGTTACATAAATTATGTTTAACAGTATTCGCATCAAATGATTTAGCTGTTAAACTATATGAAAGATATGGTTTCATCCAGGAAGGTACACAGAAAGAGCAAGTAAAAGTAGATGGACGTTACGATGATGAAATATTTATGGCATATTTTTTCAGATCTTAAGATTACCAAAATTTAATAATGATAATGGGTGTAAATTGCGATATAATAATAGTGCACAACAACAACTCCTTTAATACGTCTAGCTTTTCCCCAGATGGGAAAGGCTTTTTTTATCGTTTGCGAATTAAAATGTTGATCTGTGGAACCACCGAACTACATCAATCCCTAATCTCTAGCCCAAGATTATTGCCATAAGCTGATAATGCCCCTAAAGAACTTTTAAACTAACTTTACTTCACAATCCCTTCAATATCTGTTTTATTTTATTTAAAACCCTCAAAAACGGATAATTTTACATTTATTTGGTAATAGTATCCTTAATGAAATTGAGGTGAATTTACCATTGGCCTATATATTATCTGTAGGTAAGGCAATCCCAGAAAACGAAATGAGTCAGGATACAACAGTTGAATTTGCTAAGGAAATTTTCCAAGATTCTTTTAAGGATATCGAACGTTTACTAACCGTTTTTAAAAATGGTGAGATTCAAAAAAGAGATTTTGTTGAAAATCTAGATTGGTACAAAAAACAGCATACATTTGAAGAGAAAAACCAAATGTATGTTGATAAGGCAGTCAAATTAGGTAGTGAAGCGGTTAAAAACTGTTTGACCAACTCTAAACTTTTAGATCAATCAATCGACTATAAAGAAATTGATGCGATTTTTTTTATTAGTAGTACCGGGATTTCGACACCGAGTATTGATGCAAAGATTATCAATCAATTGCCTTTTAAAGAAACAATAAAACGAATTCCGATTTGGGGATTAGGATGTGCAGGCGGAGCTTCTGGTCTTTCCCGTGCATATGAATATTGCAAGGCATATCCGAAATCACTCGTTCTTGTGATTTCAGTAGAGCTATGTAGTTTAACCTTTCAACACGATGATTTTACAAAGAGTAATTTAATCGGTACATCACTGTTTGCTGATGGTGTAGCTTGTACATGTCTTGCTGGTGAATCTTCTAACAGGCTGAAACATTCAAAACTAAATGCTCTCCCCTTTATTAAAGGAACTAGATCAACGTTCTTAAGAGATTCGGAGGATGTTATGGGTTGGGAGATTAAAAATAATGGATTTTATGTCGTGTTCTCCCGTGATATTCCTTCAATTATTAATCAATGGCTTCGCCCTCAAGTAAAAGGTTTTTTACAAGAGAAAGGTTTAAGTATAGAAGAAATTGCTCATTTTATTGCACATCCAGGGGGAAAAAAAGTTCTTGATGCCTATATGGATGGATTGGGCTTTAAAGAACAGCATTTACATATTTCTAAAGAAGTACTAATTAATCATGGAAACATGTCATCTGTAACAGTTATGTATGTACTTCAAGAATATCTTGAGAGGGAAATTGGTCAGGAGAATGAATATGGATTAATCGGTGCACTAGGGCCGGGGTTTAGCTCAGAAATGCTACTTGTTCATTGGGAGAGTGTATAAACAAATGTTCTATGGCTTATTGTTGCTTCTAATTGTTCAAAGAGTAACCGAGATGTTTATTGCTAAGCGAAATGAAAAATGGCTGTTAAATAGGGGAGGAATTGAACATGGAAGTGAGCATTATCCTTACATTGTTGCACTTCATGTAATGTTTTTACTATCTCTCTTATTTGAGGTTAATATCCTCCACAAAGAAGTAACGGTATTATGGTACATACTCGTTCCAATACTGGCTTTTACACAACTAATTCGCTATTGGGCTGTGGTGTCGTTGGGTAGTTATTGGAATACGAAAATTATTATTGTTCCAAATGATCTTGTAGTTTTGAAAGGACCGTATCAATATATGCGGCATCCTAACTATGTAGTGGTAGCAGTGGAGTTCTTATTCATTCCATTATTATATCAAGCGTACTTTACCGCAGTATTATTTTCATTATTGAACATCGTCATGATGACAATCCGGATACCAGCAGAGGAAAAGGCACTTCAGTTGCATACTAATTACCAAGAAGTATTCAACTTGAGATCAAGATTTGTACCGAAAAGATAATGAACTTTTTTCAGAAAAATGAGAAAGTAATATTGAAAATGATTATCATTAATGGTACAATATTTTTGTAATGAAAATCATTCTCATTTTAAATCTTGGAGGTCTACTGCGAATATGACGATGTTATTTGTAGGTTGTACCGTTGTTGCATATAGTGTATTGATTGGCTACATATTAAAGAATATAAATGTACGAAAGGCATAACTTTTTCTGCTCACCTCAGGTGAGCTTTTATTTTGCGTTAAATGTTTAGTAAATAAACGACACAAAGAAAATCAAGCATAAATATAATAAAAAAGGAGCTAACTCAATTAAATTAGCTTCTTTTTTGCATAGCAAAAATCAAAAAGATTCTGTAAAATGAAACTTAATGAAAACTAAGCAGAAGAAAAAGGGGATTACAATGACAGCTGCTGTAAAAACAGATCAATTAATGCAAATGTTAATAAAGCTCCATCAAATGGTCAAGACAGATGATAATGAAAATGCTGATAAGCTTGTAGAATTAGTTAATAAACTTTATAATGATAAGCTTTATGTCGCGTTTGCTGGACATTTTTCTGCAGGGAAATCATCTATGATTAATAAACTTCTAAATGAACAAGTGTTACCGACTAGTCCAATACCTACAAGTGCAAACTTAGTTTTATTGGAGAATGGTCAAGAACGGGTAACCTTATATTCAAAAGAGAAAGAAAGTATTGAGCTTGCTGGTAACTATTCGATCGAGCAAATCAAGGAATATTGTAAACAAGGCGATGAGATTGAAAGGGTCTATATTAAAAAACCTTATCGAAATCTTGATAATAATGTTGTCATTATGGATACACCGGGAATTGATTCAACAGATGCTGCACATAAACTATCAACAGAATCAATGCTTCATATTGCAGATGTTATTTTTTATGTAACAGATTATAACCATGTTCAATCTGAAGAAAATCTATCATTTGTAAAAGAAATGAAAAATAAGGATAAAATTATTTTTCTCATCGTAAATCAAATCGATAAGCATAAAGAAAGTGAAGTACCTTTTACCGATTTTAAAAATCAAATCGAAACATCATTTTCAGAAATTGGTCTTCATCATCAGGATGTATTTTTCACGACATTAATGAATGATGACCATGAGTATAATCAATTAAATGAGATAAGAGATATTATTCGTGTGGTTGTTAACAATAAAGATGAATACATGGAAAAGAATGTGTTGGCATCAGTTACACAGTTAGCTAAAGAGCATTTGGAAAAATATAAAGAACAATTAGATTTAACAGATGTTGATAAGGAACACATTAATACTGTATTAGCTGATTTTGTGAATAAGAAGAATATGGTACTAGACCTAATTGATGAGGAAGAAAGAAAATTAAAAGATTTATCCACTGAAATAAATGAAAGAGTTTCCTCTTTATTAAAAAGTGCAAATATAATTCCGTATGAAACAAGGGAAAAAGCTGCATCATTCATCGAAGCGGTAGATCCTGCCTTTAAAGTAGGCTTTTTATTTTCAAAATCTAAAACAGAGCAAGAACGTGAACAAAGGAAAAAGGCACTATTTGAAGATTTGAAGAAAAACGTCGAAACACAAATCACTTGGCATTTTACACCATTATTTAAAGAATATATTCAGAAATATGAAATCCATGATGTAACAATTCTTCAACAGGTTCAGACGTTTTCAATTGCACTATCAGAACAAATTGTTGTGGATGCATTGAAACCTGGAGCATCATTTAATAACCAATATATTTTGACCTATTCTTCAGATGTCAGTGATTTAATTAAGAAGCAAAGTAAAAATATAGCTATGAAGATTTTTGATCAAATGATGAATCTAATTAGATTAGAACAACAGGAAGGTATCGACAGGGCACATTATGATCTTAAGAAATATGACAATGAGATTAGTTATTATGAAGGAATATTGTTGAAATTTGAGCAGTATTTTACCTATGAAGCAGCAATTAATAATCTATTTAATGGACCAATTATTGACAGCCAAGATAGTAAACAGTGGCTCTTAATTAACCAAGTTTATCATCATCGCGTGCAAGATTCATTAAATTTGAAAGAAGTAGTCAAAATTGAATCAGAGGAAAAACGTTCAGAGGAAAAGCATGTTGCAAGTCAACTGGATAACAAAGACCAATTTATAACCGAAACACAAGAAATGATTAAACGACTTAGAGGTATCCGTGGATTTAAACAATTTACTGATTCATTAGAGAGTAAAGTAAATAGTTACAATAATCGATCATTTACTGTTGCATTATTTGGGGCATTTAGTGCTGGGAAATCATCATTTGCGAATGCATTAATTGGTGAGCGAGTATTACCATCTTCTCCAACGCCTACAACTGCAACGATTAATAAAATTGCTCCTACTACAGAGGAAAAGAAACATGGATTAGTAGAAGTGAAATTAAAAGCAGAAGAAGCAATAATAAAGGAAGTTGTAGAAAGTATTCCATCATTAACCAACAAACAATTGACCTTAGAGGAATTGATTGTAAAACTCAAAAATGTTGAAGGAAAAGATCAATCTGAAAAGGACAGTATAAAAAAGTACACCATAGCACTAATTGACTATCAAAAACTTACAAGCAGCGGCTTGCTTATAACATCAACAAAAGAAACGTTTAAAGATTTTGTAGCAAAAGAAGAAAAAGCTTGTTTGGTAGAAGAAGTCATCCTTTATTATGATTGTGCAATTACAAAAGCTGGAATAACATTAGTCGACACACCTGGAGCTGATTCCCTTCATAAACGACATACTGATGTCGCCTTTCAATATATTAAAAAGGCAGATGCTATTCTTTATGTAACGTATTATAACCATCCATTTTCCAAAGGAGACAGAGAATTCCTTCGTCAATTGGGACGTGTAAAGGACTCATTTACGTTAGATAAGATGTTTTTTATAATCAATGCAATTGATTTAGCTAAGGATGAACAGGAAGTCGAACTTGTAAAAAACTATATACGCGATCAACTCTTACAGCAGGAAATCAGGAATATTCGACTCTATGGTGTATCAAGCTTAAATATCATTTCTAACAAGTTGGATAT
>NZ_CP055263.1:2227500-2295000 GCF_014217835.1 Metabacillus sp. KUDC1714 | reverse complement strand
GCGGCGTTGCTCCGTCAGACTTTCGTCCATTGCGGAAGATTCCCTACTGCTGCCTCCCGTAGGAGTCTGGGCCGTGTCTCAGTCCCAGTGTGGCCGATCACCCTCTCAGGTCGGCTACGCATCGTTGCCTTGGTGAGCCGTTACCTCACCAACTAGCTAATGCGCCGCAGGTCCATCTGTAAGTGATAGCCGAAACCATCTTTCAATTTTGAACCATGCGGTTCAAAATGTTATCCGGTATTAGCTCCGGTTTCCCGGAGTTATCCCAATCTTACAGGCAGGTTACCCACGTGTTACTCACCCGTCCGCCGCTAATCTCAGGGAGCAAGCTCCCATTGATTCGCTCGACTTGCATGTATTAGGCACGCCGCCAGCGTTCGTCCTGAGCCAGGATCAAACTCTCCAATAAAGTGTTTGATATAGCTCATAAATTTGTACTATATAGTACGTTGTTTTGTTAATTGAAAATTAACGTTGGCACGCTTGGTTTTGTTTAGTTTTCAAAGATCATTTATTAGTCGTTCTTAACGACTAGGTATTTATCATAACATTTATACTTTTTTAAGTCAATAACTTTTTTAAAAGTTATTTTTCTGAAATAGTAATGTTACTTCTGTTTGAGGACAGGAGTTAATAATAACCTATATTTATAAATGAGTCAATCATTCTAGTAAACTTTTTCAATAAAATTTTAGATGAACTTGTATATAGAAAGAACCTAAAGTGTCTTCTTCTCATTTTCTGTAAAAACCCTTGATCTCGTTAAAAACCTTACACCCTCAGGCCCTTCTAATGAAAACATCCCACCTCTTCCTTCGACAACATCAATAATTAATTGTGTATGCATCCAATAGCCATATTGTGCTTTACCTATATAAAACGGACATTCCTCAATATATCCTAGTAAAATATCTTGCTCACCAATTAAAACTTCATCTGCTTGGTAGCACATCGGTGAACTACCATCACAACACCCTCCAGATTGATGGAACATTAATGGACCATGTTTCTGCTTTAAATCACCAATTAATTCAGATGCTTTTTTTGTACAAACTACTTTTTTAACTTCCTCCATACCTCTTTCCTCCTTAATAATGTAAACTTCCGCATTAAACTTAAGATGCGGAAGTTTACATATTTCATATATTAAAAGAATCCTAATTTAGTTTGACTATAGCTAACTAACATATTTTTTGTTTGCTGGTAATGACTAAGCATCATTTTGTGGTTTTCTCTTCCTATACCAGACATTTTATAACCACCGAATGCTGCATGTGCAGGATAAGCGTGGTAGCAGTTTGTCCAAACACGTCCAGCTTCAATTCCTCTCCCAAATCTGTATGCAGTATTTATATCTCGAGACCAAACTCCTGCACCTAATCCGTATAAAGTATCATTTGCAATTCCCAATGCATCTTCCTGATTTTTAAATGTAGTGACCGAAACTACCGGACCAAAAATTTCTTCTTGAAAGATCCTCATTTGATTATGCCCTTTAAAAACAGTTGGTTTTACATAATATCCTCCGCTTAGGTCACCTTCTAGATATTTTCTTCCTCCTCCGGTTAAGAGTTGCGCTCCTTCTTGTTGCCCGATATCAATATAAGAGAGTATTTTTTCTAACTGTTCTGTAGAGGCCTGTGCACCTATCATTGTGTCAGTATCTAAAGGATTAGCCTGTATAATTTCATTAACACGCTTTAATGCCTTTTCCATAAAGTCATCATAGATAGATTCTTGAATTAAAGCACGGGATGGACAAGTACAAACTTCTCCTTGATTAAGAGCAAACATAACAAACCCTTCGATTGCTTTATCTAAAAAGTCATCATCTCTATCCATTACATTTTCAAAGAATATATTTGGAGACTTACCACCAAGTTCGAGTGTAACTGGGATTAAATTCTGAGATGCATACTGCATAATAAGTCGCCCTGTTGTTGTCTCACCTGTGAAAGCGACTTTAGCTACACGGTTATTAGTAGCAAGTGGTTTGCCTGCCTCTACCCCAAAACCATTAACAATATTAACAACACCCTTTGGTAAGAGATCTGCGATTAATTCCATTACAACTAAAATACTTACAGGTGTTTGTTCTGCAGGCTTCAGTACAACACAATTTCCAGCTGCAAGAGCAGGTGCAAGTTTCCAGGTTGCCATTAGAATTGGAAAGTTCCAAGGAATGATTTGTCCTACTACTCCGAGTGGTTCATGAAAATGATAGGCTACAGTGTCTTTATCTACCTCACTAATGCTTCCCTCTTGAGAGCGTATACACCCTGCAAAATATCGAAAGTGATCAATTGCTAATGGAATATCTGCATTCAAAGTTTCCCTAATTGGCTTTCCGTTATCCCAAGTTTCAGCCACTGCTAGCATTTCTAAATTTTGTTCTAGCCTGTCCGCAATTTTATTTAAAATATTTGCTCTTTCGGCAGCAGACGTTTCACCCCATGATTTTTTCGCTGCATATGCCGCATCGAGCGCATGTTCAATATCATCAGATGAAGATCTAGCTACTTCACAAAAAACACGCCCATTCACTGGTGATACATTCTCGAAGTATTTCCCTTTTACCGGTGGCGTCCATTCTCCACCAATATAATTTTCGTACTTTGACTTAAATGTAACCTTTGACCCCTTTGTACCCGGTTCTGAATAAATCAATTAAAATCCCTCCTATTAATTATTTCAAGACAGAAAATGATAGTAGAAAGTTTATTATGTAAGCCTTGTCCAATCTATCAATATATACCTATTCTAAAAAAATGGGTTTATTACATTAATAAGAAAAAACTTGTCCAAAACTTCTCATTACTGTTTAAATACTAATCAGAGAATTAGTGAGTAATGAAAAATAACCGCCTAAATTAGACGGTTACTTTTATATAATCCCCTTACATTTAGGGCATTCATATAGACTTCCAATCTCACCATAACTTCTTTGTAAAGTTTCTTCCATTAAAATGTTACATCTAGGGCAGTTCAGCTTTTTGCTTTGTCTTTTTTCAGATGACAAAACTACGACACCTCCTAGTGTATTATATTAAATAAAACTTTTTTAGGTTCTTTCATTGCCTTATGCTTCTCCCACTCCTCAGGCTAATAGGTTAAATTTGTCTTTGATCCTAAATTATAAACCTTACGGTTTATAAAAAGACAATAAAAAAAGACCAGTATCTCTACTGATCTTTTTCTCTCTTACCTGGCAACGTCCTACTCTCACAGGGGGAAACCCCCAACTACCATCGGCGCAGAGAGCTTAACTTCCGTGTTCGGATATCGGCTTGCGATAAGCGGCGAATCTCTTCGTCAGCTTGTTCATTCAGATCCTCATGTGCCAAGAACGCACATTCCGGTCTTCATTCACTGCGCTTTCTCGACCTTCTTGCTTCTCCCAAGCCTCAGGCTAGTAGGTTAAATTTGTCTTCATTTTTAAATGATTAAACCTTGCGGTTTAGAAGAAACTTACAAAAAAGACCAGTATCTCTACTGATCTTTTTCTCTCTTACCTGGCAACGTCCTACTCTCACAGGGGGAAACCCCCAACTACCATCGGCGCTGAAGAGCTTAACTTCCGTGTTCGGCATGGGAACGGGTGTGGCCTCTTCGCCATCATTACCAGATAATTTATGAAATTGAAGGGATATTCCTTCAAAACTAGATAACGATTCACAATTCAATTCACTTCATTTAACGCTTTTATTAGGTTAAGTCCTCGATCGATTAGTATCTGTCAGCTCCACACGTCACCGCGCTTCCACCTCAGACCTATCAACCTGATCATCTTTCAGGGATCTTACTAGCTTACGCTATGGGAAATCTCATCTTGAGGGGGGCTTCATGCTTAGATGCTTTCAGCACTTATCCCTTCCGCACATAGCTACCCAGCTATGCCTTTGGCAAGACAACTGGTACACCAGCGGTGCGTCCATCCCGGTCCTCTCGTACTAAGGACAGCTCCTCTCAAATTTCCTACGCCCACGACGGATAGGGACCGAACTGTCTCACGACGTTCTGAACCCAGCTCGCGTACCGCTTTAATGGGCGAACAGCCCAACCCTTGGGACCGACTACAGCCCCAGGATGCGATGAGCCGACATCGAGGTGCCAAACCTCCCCGTCGATGTGGACTCTTGGGGGAGATAAGCCTGTTATCCCCGGGGTAGCTTTTATCCGTTGAGCGATGGCCCTTCCATGCGGAACCACCGGATCACTAAGCCCGACTTTCGTCCCTGCTCGACTTGTAGGTCTCGCAGTCAAGCTCCCTTGTGCCTTTACACTCTACGAATGATTTCCAACCATTCTGAGGGAACCTTTGGGCGCCTCCGTTACATTTTAGGAGGCGACCGCCCCAGTCAAACTGCCCACCTGACACTGTCTCCCAGCCCGATAAGGGCTGTGGGTTAGAATTTCAATACAGCCAGGGTAGTATCCCACCGACGCCTCCACCGAAGCTAGCGCTCCGGCTTCTCAGGCTCCTACCTATCCTGTACAAGCTGTACCAAAATTCAATATCAGGCTACAGTAAAGCTCCACGGGGTCTTTCCGTCCTGTCGCGGGTAACCTGCATCTTCACAGGTACTATAATTTCACCGAGTCTCTCGTTGAGACAGTGCCCAGATCGTTACGCCTTTCGTGCGGGTCGGAACTTACCCGACAAGGAATTTCGCTACCTTAGGACCGTTATAGTTACGGCCGCCGTTTACTGGGGCTTCGGTTCAAAGCTTCGCTTACGCTAACCTCTCCCCTTAACCTTCCAGCACCGGGCAGGCGTCAGCCCCTATACTTCGCCTTGCGGCTTCGCAGAGACCTGTGTTTTTGCTAAACAGTCGCCTGGGCCTATTCACTGCGGCTTTTCCGGGCTATTCACCCTAAAAAGCACCCCTTCTCCCGAAGTTACGGGGTCATTTTGCCGAGTTCCTTAACGAGAGTTCTCTCGCTCACCTTAGGATTCTCTCCTCGCCTACCTGTGTCGGTTTGCGGTACGGGCACCTCTCACCTCGCTAGAGGCTTTTCTTGGCAGTGTGGAATCAGGAACTTCGGTACTATAGTTCCCTCGCCATCACAGCTCAGCCTTATGTGACAACGGGATTTGCCTCGTTGTCAGCCTAACTGCTTGGACGCGCATATCCAACAGCGCGCTTACCCTATCCTTCTGCGTCCCCCCATTGCTCAAATGGTGAGGAGGTGGTACAGGAATTTCAACCTGTTGTCCATCGCCTACGCCTTTCGGCCTCGGCTTAGGTCCCGACTTACCCTGAGCGGACGAGCCTTCCTCAGGAAACCTTAGGCATTCGGTGGAGGGGATTCTCACCCCTCTTTCGCTACTCATACCGGCATTCTCACTTCTAAGCGCTCCACTAGTCCTTACGGTCTAGCTTCACAGCCCTTAGAACGCTCTCCTACCACTGTTCTAAAAGAACAGTCCACAGCTTCGGTGATACGTTTAGCCCCGGTACATTTTCGGCGCAGAGTCACTCGACCAGTGAGCTATTACGCACTCTTTAAATGGTGGCTGCTTCTAAGCCAACATCCTGGTTGTCTAAGCAACTCCACATCCTTTTCCACTTAACGTATACTTTGGGACCTTAGCTGGTGGTCTGGGCTGTTTCCCTCTTGACTACGGATCTTATCACTCGCAGTCTGACTCCTGAATATAAGTCTTTGGCATTCGGAGTTTGACTGAATTCGGTAACCCGTTGGGGGCCCCTAGTCCAATCAGTGCTCTACCTCCAAGACTCTAAATTCAAGGCTAGCCCTAAAGCTATTTCGGAGAGAACCAGCTATCTCCAGGTTCGATTGGAATTTCTCCGCTACCCACACCTCATCCCCGCACTTTTCAACGTGCGTGGGTTCGGGCCTCCATTCAGTGTTACCTGAACTTCACCCTGGACATGGGTAGATCACCTGGTTTCGGGTCTACGACCACGTACTCTTTCGCCCTATTCAGACTCGCTTTCGCTGCGGCTCCGTCTCATCAACTTAACCTTGCACGGGATCGTAACTCGCCGGTTCATTCTACAAAAGGCACGCCATTACCCATTAACGGGCTTTGACTACTTGTAGGCACACGGTTTCAGGATCTATTTCACTCCCCTTCCGGGGTGCTTTTCACCTTTCCCTCACGGTACTGGTTCACTATCGGTCACTAGGGAGTATTTAGCCTTGGGAGATGGTCCTCCCTGCTTCCGACGGGATTTCTCGTGTCCCGCCGTACTCAGGATCCACTCTGGAGGGAACGAAGTTTCAACTACAGGGTTGTTACCTTCTTTGACGGGCCTTTCCAGACCTCTTCATTTACTTCGTTCCTTTGTAACTCCGTATAGAGTGTCCTACAACCCCAAGAGGCAAGCCTCTTGGTTTGGGCTAATTCCGTTTCGCTCGCCGCTACTCAGGAAATCGCGTTTGCTTTCTCTTCCTCCGGGTACTTAGATGTTTCAGTTCCCCGGGTCTGCCTTTATTACCCTATGTATTCAGGTAAAAATACTACTCCATTACGAGCAGTGGGTTTCCCCATTCGGAAATCTCCGGATCAAAGCTTACTTACAGCTCCCCGAAGCATATCGGTGTTAGTACCGTCCTTCATCGGCTCCTAGTGCCAAGGCATCCACCGTGCGCCCTTAACAACTTAACCTTCGACATTAAAAATGTCATTTAAATCAATTATTAAGAGAATCACTAAACTAAGCGTTTAAACTCAGTGAATTACTTGAATTGTTATCGTTATCTAGTTTTCAAGGAACATAAAGCACAGGATGTGCAAATGCTGAATGCATTTAAACTCCTATGTCTTTTCTTACTTATAATGAAAGATCTAAAATAATCTCTCAAAACTAAACAAAAACCAAGTGTGCCTCATTTTCCTTAGAAAGGAGGTGATCCAGCCGCACCTTCCGATACGGCTACCTTGTTACGACTTCACCCCAATCATCTGTCCCACCTTAGGCGGCTGGCTCCTTACGGTTACCCCACCGACTTCGGGTGTTACAAACTCTCGTGGTGTGACGGGCGGTGTGTACAAGGCCCGGGAACGTATTCACCGCGGCATGCTGATCCGCGATTACTAGCGATTCCAGCTTCATGCAGGCGAGTTGCAGCCTGCAATCCGAACTGAGAATGGTTTTATGGGATTGGCTTGACCTCGCGGTCTTGCAGCCCTTTGTACCATCCATTGTAGCACGTGTGTAGCCCAGGTCATAAGGGGCATGATGATTTGACGTCATCCCCACCTTCCTCCGGTTTGTCACCGGCAGTCACCTTAGAGTGCCCAACTAAATGCTGGCAACTAAGATCAAGGGTTGCGCTCGTTGCGGGACTTAACCCAACATCTCACGACACGAGCTGACGACAACCATGCACCACCTGTCACCACTGTCCCCGAAGGGAAAGGTATATCTCTATACCGGGCAGTGGGATGTCAAGACCTGGTAAGGTTCTTCGCGTTGCTTCGAATTAAACCACATGCTCCACCGCTTGTGCGGGCCCCCGTCAATTCCTTTGAGTTTCAGTCTTGCGACCGTACTCCCCAGGCGGAGTGCTTAATGCGTTTGCTGCAGCACTAAAGGGCGGAAACCCTCTAACACTTAGCACTCATCGTTTACGGCGTGGACTACCAGGGTATCTAATCCTGTTCGCTCCCCACGCTTTCGTACCTCAGCGTCAGTTACAGACCAGAGAGTCGCCTTCGCCACTGGTGTTCCTCCACATCTCTACGCATTTCACCGCTACACGTGGAATTCCACTCTCCTCTTCTGTACTCAAGTTCCCCAGTTTCCAATGACCCTCCACGGTTGAGCCGTGGGCTTTCACATCAGACTTAAGAAACCGCCTGCGTACGCTTTACGCCCAATAATTCCGGACAACGCTTGCCACCTACGTATTACCGCGGCTGCTGGCACGTAGTTAGCCGTGGCTTTCTGGTTAGGTACCGTCAAGGTACCAGCAGTTACTCTGGTACTTGTTCTTCCCTAACAACAGAACTTTACGACCCGAAGGCCTTCATCGTTCACGCGGCGTTGCTCCGTCAGACTTTCGTCCATTGCGGAAGATTCCCTACTGCTGCCTCCCGTAGGAGTCTGGGCCGTGTCTCAGTCCCAGTGTGGCCGATCACCCTCTCAGGTCGGCTACGCATCGTTGCCTTGGTGAGCCGTTACCTCACCAACTAGCTAATGCGCCGCGGGTCCATCTGTAAGTGGTAGCAAAAGCCACCTTTCAATTTTGAACCATGCGGTTCAAAATGTTATCCGGTATTAGCTCCGGTTTCCCGGAGTTATCCCAATCTTACAGGCAGGTTACCCACGTGTTACTCACCCGTCCGCCGCTAATCTCAGGGAGCAAGCTCCCATTGATTCGCTCGACTTGCATGTATTAGGCACGCCGCCAGCGTTCGTCCTGAGCCAGGATCAAACTCTCCAATAAAGTGTTTGATATAGCTCATAAGTTTTGTACTATATAGTACGTTGTTTTGTTAATTAAAAATTAACGTTGGCACGCTTGGTTTTGTTTAGTTTTCAAAGATCATTCACTGCTTGTCCAACCCTTTGAAAGGCTAGAAATTAATCATAACAATTTCGATAGGTAATGTCAACTATTTTTAATAAGTTTTTATAATCAGTCGAAATTATTTTATCTGATTTGTTATGGCAGAATTTCATTCTAAACTATATATCAATCTATGTCAAACGTTTTTTATCATTACTTCCTATAAAGTTTTCAACTATCTTCTACTTGTCGAAATGTAAAATACCTTTGTCCTAAGTAATTTAAAACAGTATATAAAATAGCAGCAAGTAATACTGAAAATTCATCCTTATATAAATCAAGATTGAAAACGTTACTATCATGAATTATTTTATATCCTAGCTGATATGAAATAATATAGCTCCCAAAAATAACAAGGATAAATATGATTATTCCCTTTCTATTACTTACATTACTTTTGAAAGTGAAAATTTTATTAAGAGTATAACTTATTATAGCTCCAATACTATTACCTATAAATGTAGAAAACCAATATGACAGGCCAAATACGTTTAACAATAATAGGATCAAAGAAAACCCAATACAAGTGTTTACAAGCCCAATTACTAAAAACCTTATAAAGGTGTTTGTTCTATTAAAGTAATTCTCGACGATTTTGGCCAATTGAATCGACATATACATCCCTTTCAGTAAGCTGTTGAGTGAGGTTATACGTATCAATGTCTACAATATATTTGGGTCTACGCTTTGATTCCTTGTATATTTTACCGATATACTCTCCTATTAATCCAATGGCTATTAATTGCAGTCCTCCAATTAACCAAATTGAAGTGATTAAAGATGTCCACCCTGTCTCCGTTTCTCCTATGAACTTCAGAGTAATAAAATAAGATCCAAATAATAAACTTGTAAAAAAGGAGAGAAAACCCACTAACAATACAAAGCGTATGGGAGTAACAGAAAATGAAGTAATTCCTTCAAATGCAAAAGATAACATTTTCTTTAGTGGGTACTTTGTTTCCCCAGCAAACCTTTCTTTACGATCGTAATAGACAGATGTAGAAGGAAAACCAATTAATGGTACAATTCCTCTTAAAAATAAGTTTACTTCCTCAAATTTTTCTAATTCCCCAATTGCTCTCTTACTCATTAATCGGTAATCAGCATGATTATAAATGAGATTAACGTCCAGCTTTTGCATCATCGTATAAAATGCTTCTGCTGTAGTTCTTTTAAGTACATGATCTGTATCACGTTTCCCACGTACACCGTAAACAATATCAAATCCTTCTTTAAATTTTAAGATAAACTCTCTAATAACGTTTACATCATCCTGTAAATCTGCATCTATAGACACTACACAATCAGATGAAGTTTTCCCTGCTACCAGGCCGGCCAATAAAGCATTTTGGTGACCGACATTCCTTGCAAGCTTTAGTCCATGTACTCTATTATTTTTTAAACTTTCTTTATATATAATGGACCATGTTTTGTCTTTGCTTCCATCATCCACAAACAAGATTTTACTTTGACCAGCAATTAGTTTTTCTTCAATCAAATTATTTAAGACCTCATTTAGCTGATTCACTGTTTCAGACAACACATCTTCCTCGTTATAACACGGCACTACAATCGTAAGAATAGGCTCAACCATTATATAACCTCCAAGGCTTTTATAAAGCTTTATATAGATAGATCTTCCAAGCTGATAAATCAGATTCAAATGTTCTGTCGAGAACGAGTTGATTATCTAATGCATTTTCGATAGGAACAGCTGAAAAAATGTATGATCCGCCCATCTTTTTGAAGGCTTCAGTATTTAATTCAAGATTCTTTAACGTTTTCTTCGAATTCTTCTTAAACATATAATGCTTACCCAATTCAGCTGTAAAAATATAACAACGTCCACCCCACTCGTCAAAGTAGGTTCTAATTGTTTTATTTTTTGAAAGCTCTTTTTCAATAATCTTTCTAAACTCATATTTGTATGTTAATGGGTAAAAATTATTATAGGTATCAAGCGTGTAAAATCCGTTATATTGAGCAATTGCAGGGTGGATTCCAATACTAGCAACACGATAATCTTTTTGGGGTAAACCAATATGTGATTCAATCTCTTCGAAGAGATCCTCAGAGTAGAACTCCGACACTGAAGGCTTTTTCCGATAAATAATTTCATCATTAAAACAAAATAATAATAAGATTTGAGCTATTAAAAAGAATATTGCATATTGTCTCCATCCTTTACTATGATCCCATATGATTTTTAAGCCCAATGCAAATCCAACATAAATAACTAATGGTCTCAAAAATTGAAACCTAGCAAAATTAAACGTATCCATAAAATGAAACTTCCTCGTTAATGGAAGCCAACCCTTATAAAACCAAAAGGCATACCACGCTGACAAAATAAAGTTAAGTAATAAAAGGAATATAAATGCTCCTTCTTGTTTCCAAAACTTTTTAACTATAACCAGATATAAAGCAATCAAAGTTACAGCTAATATAAATAGGCCGTGCACAGTCATAACATGTGTATGTCCTAGCACAAAGTTCTTAAAAGTTAAGCGAATAACTCTCCATAAGGAAAGCCTCGCATGGAAATATTCATCTCTACTATTAGGTTCTTCATCAAATAAAAAGGAGTAAATTAATCTATATTCCACCACAAGATATAACAAGGTCATATAAATAATGGCTAGTAGAAATTGAACGTTTCGTTTCCCTCTAAAAAAATCCACTACCCAAAATACCCCCATTGCAAATAAGAAAAAGAAAAAACCTAGTACAATACTCGAATACAAGGGGAGTAGAGTTAAAACAAGGTAATGCTTCCAAGTACCATTTCGATGTCTTATATGTAAAAATGCCCAAAGTGCTAACGGCATACCTAATGTGCTCAACATTCCAGATGGCCAAAAAGGCGTTAAGGAAAATGCTAAAGCTACACCTACATTGAAGACCATAAAATCCTTATTCCTAATAAAGTGATCTTTTAGTAATAAATACATTCCTATAAAAGCAAAAATTCGTGTAATCATTTGACTAATTGCGTAAGCTGTCATAGTCGGGAATATTGAATACAACCAAACAATAAGACTAAATTCAGTTCCATATGCATTTCTAGGTAGACCATTTATTACTTGCGGAATAGTTGCATTTTTAGGTCCATGAATTTGTCCACTAGCACTCAAAACTTTGTACCAAGCCATATTAGAATCCAGATTGTCATGCACTCGAATATGAGCTTTTTCCCCAAAAATAAAAAGTGGTACTAAATAAATACAGATGATTAATAAGGAAAATATGATTAACTTCTTTTCTGACTTAAAATAACTTAATGACAACATTCACACCTCTAAATTTATGCATTACATGAAACGTACTATTAACATTTACTGAAATTGAAGAAAAATACTAAAAAGTGGTCAATTTTACAAATTTGCACTCAAAAAAACAACAAAAAAAGACCAGTATCTCTACTGATCTTCCATCCTTTTTCCTTAAAATGTGTCCTGTCATTGATCACGTGTCGCTATTAGTAGAAGTTCCTTTATTTGTTTCTCCTAAGACTAAAACTAGTCGTTTGCGTTTGGATTTATCTTCATTTTATATAAATTCACATTCTTTACTAAATAATCAAACAAAAAGGTTATATATTAAATAGTGGATGTAAGCATAAAAATAAAAAACGTTTCTTTATCATATGATAACTTTGCTACTTTCTCTCGTTTAGTTACATTGGATTAATATAAAGGGTCGCTCCATTGTCCATTTTCAGATTATAATATGTATCTCCTAATGAGGACTCGATTATTTTGACGTCATCACCTGTTAGTGAACAGTTTGCCGCAAACACAGGAAGCTTCAATGTGATTTCTGTCTCTCTATCAGCAACGATTTCTCCGCATAAAGCGTGAGTTTCTGTATTCCATGAAACAGAAACCCTCCCGGTCATAAAGCGAAAGTCCGTTACTTTCCCCTTTTTCCACTTTGTAGGAAGAGCCGGTAATAGTTTGATTAGTTTTGGAGAAACAAATAGGAGCATTTCCTGGACTGCATTAATAATACCCATACTAGCATCTAATTGGATTGGCGCTGTCTCAATTTCCATACTCAACCCCATATTTCTCCAATCATTATGTACGGTGAAAAGGTTATTTAAGAGACATGAGCGTGAGAGGATATTTAAGCATTCTAAAGCTTTGTCTCCATCGTTGATTCTTGCCCATATACTCGACATATGTGCCAGAGACCAACCGGTTTGTGCACCTAATATTCTCTTTGATACAGCCATTCTAAATGCTTCAAACAGTTCCTGATCTTGTTCTTGGTTCAATTCTCTACCCGGAAAAACAGGATAGACGTGGGAAATATGACGATGATTGTACCGATCATCAAAGTCAGGGTGTAACCATTCCCTAATGGCACCATCTTGGTTGATTTCATACAGTGGGATACGTGTAAGCATTTTCTCCCATTTTTCAATTTCATCCAAATAAATTGATGCTTCGTTTGCTCCTTCAATTAAATGCTGTAGCACTTCTTTCATTATGGCAAAATCCATTGTTGCATTAATTGTCGTTGGCATAGGATGAGCAAGGTGCTTCCCGTCCTTCGGCATAAAATTCTCTGGTGTATTTTCGGGTGAAACTGAGGGTAGATACTGATAAATACCTCCCTCACCCATTACAAGGAAATCCTCATAAAATAGAACTACTTCTTTCAAAAATGGGAGTACTTTCTCAACTAAAAGTTCCTTGTCTCCAGTGTATAAATAATAATCATAATAATGCTGTGCCAGCCATCCAGCTGCTCCTGTCCAATTCATAATGACAGGGACGATTTGGTTTGGAACACCAATGCCAGGGGTTGTACCTGCTGGGATATATATACCTCGACAGCCATATAGCTTTCTAGCATTCTCTCGAAAATCATCCATCATTTCCTCGTAATAGTTGAATAAGGCTGGCACAAATTCAGACAAACCCCCTACAGCTGCATGCCAATACATCATTTGAATGTTCTCATTAGCCATCCGATGGCACCACATGAGACGGTAATCCCCGCCCCATAGACCATACATCCCAAACGGCTGTCCCTCAGGTCTAGAACCAGAAATAAAAAGATATCTACCATAATTCCACAATTTCTCTATTAACTGAATAGGAGCTTCACCTTCATAAGCTTCTAAAAGGAGTTCTTCGTTTGATTGGTCCTCTTTCACATCACTCAATTGTAAGGAAGCTGTGTGAAAGAGTTGCGAATGTATAGGAATGTGTGCTTGTAGCAAGTCTTGATAATCACCATGAATGTCTAATAGCTCTTGTTGAAGCCTTGACCATTCTTGTACATGTTCTCCTTTAATAAAAACCTTCATCATTATTTGTATATGTTCAGCATCCTCACAAAAAAGACGATCATTTTCTATGATTACCTTTCCGCCAGTAGGGATCATTCGTAATACTGCCCCATATTCAGTGTTATCATCATTTTTTGCCGCAAAAAAGATAAAATGATCCTCTAACTTAAGCTGAACTGTAGCTTCTAATTCTTTTACCCGCAGTTCCATGCTGTTACTATCTGTTTTACGTAGGCCAAGCTGAAGCTCTGTCGTTAGAGATTGACTCGTTGATTTTATTTCATAAACTACCACATCATTAGCTCGTGAAACAAATAAATTTCGTTCAAATTGCTCTTCCCCTTCTTTCCACCTTACTAATACTTCTCCAGTATCCATATCAACTTCTCTACGATAATGTTTAAATCCCTCTGTTTGCTGCATCCTAAGTGTTAATTCAACAAGAGGTAAAAACGAGGCTAAGCGAGTACGATATCCGTTTTCTTTTAATGTATTTGTTAAATGCCAGCTAGCTTCATTGTATTTTTCTTTCTTCATTAGTTCACGTGTTTCGTTCAGCGTGTAACTAACATCTGGAAGTGTATCTTTTTTCCCCATATGCCATAGCCCTTCATGGTTGATTAAAATCTTTTCCACACTCACACCTCCTGAAACAGAAGCACCTACTTTGCCACTTCCAGAGGGAAGCCCTTCCCTCCACATATTCCTCCACCATGCTGCAGGATATTTCAAAGAAATGATATTGCTAGAATTGTTCTTATCAATCATGCTTATAACCTCCAATTCCATTCTTTGTAATAAAAGATCACATGTCAGAGACAAGTGATCTTTCACGATTAATCTATTTGTTTTTATTTCTGTTACTTTACTTCCAATGATTCAGCATTTCGAACTTCAGCTAATTTTTCCATTTCCATACTCGCTAGTAAAAATGGAGCTACTCCCATAAGATCATCACTTACTATTTGCTCACTCATATAATAATCATAAGAACCATCTCGATACTTAGCCCCACCAAGACCAGCACCTTTACATATACGATGGAGGTGAACACCTTTTTCATCTTCAGTGACAAAGTGTTGATGAATACCCTCATACGAACGGTTAACTACTTCCTGTTCAATCCCTGACAAATAACCAAGTCGGATCCCCTTCGCCAACGCATATATGAGCATACAGGAGCCAGATGCTTCTAGGTAATTGTTCTCTCTACCGTTTTGATCCATTAGCTGATACCAGAGGCCACTCTCTTGATCTTGGACATTCTTGATCGCGTGGGCCATTCGCTCAAAAACACCCATGATTTGACCACGTTTTGGATGATTCACTGGAAAGTGTTCGAGGGAATCAACAATCGCCATGGAGTACCATCCCATGGCTCGTCCCCAGACGTGGAATGATCGTCCCGTTTCTTTATCACACCATCTCTGTTCCTTACTTTCATCCCACGCATGATGCAAAAGCCCTGTATTTGGATTGCGCGTTTTCTCCTCAATCAAAAGGATTTGCCTTGCAACCTCGTCAAATCCTTCTGAAGCATGAAAGGATCTCGCATATTCTGCCAAAAAAGGTGATGACATATAAACACCATCAAGCCACATTTGAAAAGGATAGATTTTTTTATGCCAATAACCACCTTCACTTGTTCTTGGCTGTCCTTCAAGCTGCGATACTAACTGCTGTATTGCTTTCTCATACTTTTCCTCTCCAGTACGATTCCAAAGTGAGTATAAGTTCTTCCCTTTATTAATATGATCCAAATTATATTCCTCGATTGAATAGTCTCTAATTATTCCATCTTCATGGATAAAAAGATCCATATGCCTTTTAACCATTTGATGATATTTTTCTATACCACTCCAATCTGAAAGCCAATCAAATGCCTTTAATGTCATTCCCGCTACATATCCCCACTTATTGGCAATTTTGGGGTGGTATCCATTTTCGCATTGCTCAAGGATCGTCTCTGCAATTTTTATTGACCATTGATTTGCTTGCATTATTATTCATTCTCCTTTATCGTTCCATGTATTCCCAGCTTAACTTTCAGTCATATCAGCATCTAATAAATAGTTTTTTAGAACTATATAAAAGAATTAGCTTGAAAGTTCCTTACAATAAGGAATGTAAACCTTCCCATTTCACTGACCAACGACCATCCTGCGGGAACCCTGGACAATGATGATCTGAACCACCTTTCCATCCACAAGCCATCATAGCAACAGCAGTCAAAAGCCCTCCATTACCTGGCAAGTAGGCGGTCAAGCCGGTTCTTTGATAATTATGGCCGTTTACTAAATACGTATTTTTCGTAGCATCCATTAATAAAAAGTCTACGGCAAGTTCTCTTTCTCCTAACCTAGTAGCTGTCATTGCACACATAGGAAAATCCCAACCCCATGCAGATTCAAAGTCCCAAACTTCTTTTACCTTGTATAATGTATTTCTCATGATCTCTGAATCAACCAAAGTTCCTGGTAAAATCCCTAACGCTCCAAGCATGGAAGGGTGATCATGATTTTTCTCAGTAAATGTATTCAAACAATTCTCATGTGCAAGATAAACACCATCTTCATATCGTGGCTTTGCCAATGAAGTGGCTACCTTTGACCACAACGGATTCTCCGGTTTATTTAATCGAGCAGCCCAATTCATTGCAATTTCCAAGCCATACTTCCAATATTCAAGCTCATATGGAGGATTCATACTTTCATGAATATAGTGACATTCCTGAGCAGGGATAAGTGGTGGCCCAAGAACATAAGCTTCCCTTTTCTCATCCCAATGTGCATATGACACCATGAAGTCTGCAGCCTCAAAGACAATCGATTGATAACGTTCAAGAAATTCAGACTTTGGATTAACCTCATAACACATCTCAGCTAACGTCATTGGATGTGGCTGTTGCCAAATCAAACCTGGTGCTACCGGAGATGGACTTTGTTTCCCATCAAAGCCAACCATTTTCGGCCATCTAGCCCCAGAATACCCTTGTGACTCAGCTAGTTCCCTTGCTAGAGGTAAAATTGTTATATACCATTCAAGACTTTTTTCTAAATATTCCTTTCGTCCCCATATGGGAAAATGTGCTCCATGCCACCAATGCATCTCTAAATGGAATTTTCCAAACCAGCTATTATACATATTACCTGTTTCTTGAGGTGGTAATGAGCCGCCACTGTGAATAGCACATAAATATTGTGAAAGAACAATCCTGCGTTCAAGCTCCATTGCACGCGGATCTATGCTGCCGGAAAAATCCAAAGCTGCCCCGCTTTGCCAAAATGCTTCCCAGTAGGTACGACTAGATTCAAATACCTCCTTTGGCTTTTCATTAGTAGGAGTTTTCGGTGCATAGGAAACTGCAAATTCTAGATATTCCGATCTACCATCACCAATTAGTGTGTATTCATGTACTCCTGTTTGCTGCAAGGAACCTTGATTCCAATCCCATCTTACCTCATATTGGTCCTCATCCATCCTCCTAGTAAATAACACTGCTTTGTCAGAAAGGGATTGATAGTCAGTTTGATGTCTATCATTACGATCCCAGTCTGGCTGTGTCGCTTTTGACCAACTATTATGTGTTACATCTGGTGCTGGAAAAAGCGTAAAAACCTCCATACGTTTTTCTTTTATTAATGGAGAAAGGACCTGGACAGCAACGATATCATGATCTGAATGACAAGCCGTCTTGACCTGGACTGGAACTCCGTCTACAATAAATTCACTTTCAACAATCCCTGTCCATAAATCGAGTTTTTGTTTTATTTCTGTTATCTCATCCGATTGTATGACCCGATTTTCTCTCGTTAAAAACCGAAAGGAAATTCTCCCAAGCTGTAGTCTGTGTGGATTTTGGCGTAACCAGTGATAAGCTTCCTGTTTCCCTTCCGGTTTCATGGGATATTTCACCTGTCGACCATATGTTTTATAACTTTGATAGACAATATCCTTCTCCGAATATAGATTTGGTCGACCGGTATAATGCCATCCCCAATTTGATTGCGTTCCAAGAGGTGTTTCATATGCTTCTGGAAAAGTCTGTAGCCCTGTAAAGTCACAGCTAAACCCAAACTCTCTGTTACCAATGGACAGTGGTGAATTCGACTCCGCCCTTATAATCCTAGGATTGTGACGGTCTACAATTTCCCTTCTATTTAACAATGATTATCCCTCCAATTTTTAATTCATCTATTTTATAAATGTTATTCTTGATGAAATGACCAACCATAACAAAACGAATGACATTACATAACTTCTCTCTTCGCCTTCAATACTTCTCTGTATTTACCTGGGGTAATATTATTACATTTTCGAAAGGCCCGAATAAAACTATTTTCATGTTGGTACCCTACCTTTATTGCAATATTTGAAATTTTTTCATCCGTATTAACCAAAAGATCTGCAGCACGTTTCATTCTCAAATTAGTAAAATAACCGTAAATGGTTTCATTCTTTTCCTTCTTAAAAATGGAACTTGCCAAGCTAACACTAATCCCAATAGAATCAACAATTTCAGTTATACCGATTGGTTCATCTATATGTTCCTTCATATAATCAATCATTTTCTCAATTAATAGGGACTCTTTGCTTGTTCCTAATGTATCGATTTCCTCAATCAATACATTAGCCTGGTAAGTAAGGAAATTCGCGATATCATCGAGGTGCATAGTGTGGAGCTGATAATAAAAATCCATTTCCCTACTTTTCACTTTATCCTCATCATTTCTAAAGTTAAGATATCGATCACCGATCCTCCTGAATAGTGACAGTGCCTTCATAGGCTTCAAGCAACTTCTCTCTATCTCTCCAATGATATGATCAATTAAGTTGCTAGAGCGTAAGCTGTCTCCTGTTTCAATCGCTTCAGTCAACTGATCTAGAACATTGTCATTTATCGATATTTTTCCAGTATTTTGTTCCGTGGATTCTTCAAACTTCAACATACTTCCATATCCAGTATATAACCTGTTCCCAAGGGCTGTATCCGCCTCAACTATTGCCTCCAACAATTTCCCAAAATCAGATTTCTGGTTGCTGATTCCAACAGAAATACTGAACTCTAGTAGTCTAGGAACCACAGAAAGCGCTTCCTTTATTTTGTCATCTAATTGCGTTTCATCTTTACTTGGATGAAGGACAATCACAAGTTTATCCTTCCCTAGGTCGATACATTCGCTGTGTGAATGTGACTCTAATATTTCTGTGATGATATTAGCTAAAGCAAATTTTAAAAGTGAATGATCAGAATTCGGGTATCGATATGACCATTCATAGAAATTATCGATAGAAATGATCGCGACTTTTAACAAGTTATTCGCTGATTCTTGGAAATACCCGTTCCATTTTTCACTAATCTCTTTTGTATTTGTAATATTTTTATTATAAATATCGCTAAAAAACTTTGCTGATGCCTCAGATCTTACCTTACGATTCATATGTGATAATTGAGCATGATTACTTAGTAATTCCCCCGCTAGAACTTCTAAGTGCAACAAATCATGATGATCCATGTCTCGGCTACCAATATTAAACAGCTGCTTCATTCGACGAATAGGTCTAAAGGCAATATTGTTGATATAAAAAATCGCAACTCCACCTAATAACAAAGTGATGATCGATACGAAAAGTACAACATGACCTACTTTTTTCGATTTTGCTAGTAAACTATCTTGGGGTACAAGTGAAACATATTTCCAACCAGTCAGTGGGGAGATGTTTTGGCTTACGAGCAGTTGTCTGCCTTTATAGGTGATATCACCCAAATGTTTCTCATTTAATTCAGAAATAGCTTTCACAACTGCCTTTGAATCTAGTTTTTTGTTAGTAGTAGAATAAATAATTTCATTATTTGGATCAATAATAAAACGAGTACCGCTTAGATTCGACATATTTGGTAAATTAAATGGTTTAAACAGTTCCTTATTTCCAAGATTTATGGCCACTATTCCCTTAAATTCACCTTTAATCATAATTTTTCTAAACAAAGTTACCTCTGAACGATTGTATTTTTCTCCATCCTGAACGTTTCTTTTTTTTACAATCATCTTCTCATCACCGAACTCGTCAACTACACCTAACCAATTTGAATCGACAAACGTTGATTTACGTGAGCTAAATCCTTGTGGCATCGATACAAAACTACCATGTTTAATATCATAGATATAAATACTGTTGATATACGATGACCCGTTAATAAGTGTTGTTAACAGCTGATAAATTTCAGTAATATCGCTATAGGAATTCTGTTTTTCACTATTCAAAAATTTGTAGACATGTGTGTTTAATGCAACCTTAATCGCAATTGTATCGCTTTCACGAATGTGATTATCGATAAAATCCATACTAACTTGCAGCATTTGCTGCTGAGGTTCATTTAATTCCTCCTGAAGCACAGACTTGGAAGTTTGATATGATGTAATGCTCACTATGAGAATAATAAAGAAAACGGCAATCGTTAAAAACAAAATCAGCCTTGTCTCAGTTTGATGAAGTGGATACTTTATCCACTTCCATAAAGATTGATGCATCCTTATTCACCCTCCTTTTTTTGGCATTATACTACATATTCATTTACTTAGAGGAGGTTTTACTATATTAAATGCTATTTATGGTTTCTAAGCATTCATATTGTTTCAGTTCCGAATTGTCTTAATAACTTCCTCAATGTTTTGCCATTGAGACATGCTCTCTTCAGCTGAGAAATAATGGAGTTGGTTCAAGTCAATTCATCTCCCCACTTGATGAGTACTCCTGTTGTTTAAGAATTTCGTCGATTGTGATTGGACGGTGCTCTTTCACTGATTTCCAGACAGCTTCACCAGTTGACACAGAATATGCTCCGTCAATGGCTCCAGACAATATATTGTATTGTCTACGTCGATCTTCTCCAATAAAAAGATCTTCTAGTAGTAGTGGATCTCCCCCCCCATGACCTCCTTCACGATGTATAACATGAATCGTGTCCTTCGAACCAAATAAAGGGAAATATTCGATTGTTTGTTTTGATGTAGGAAATGGAATTCGACTTTGTGTATGGTATTCCACTGTTTCCAACCTACCCTTTGTTCCATTGATCGCAAGACGGTAGCCTTCATATGGAAGAGAAAAATTAACGGAGTAACTAAGTAGTGCGCCTCCATCGTACTTAACAGTTGCTGAATAGGTATCCTCGATATTTATTTCAGAATCAAATATACATTGATCAGGTCGATAATTTGTATAAGGGTAAGTTTTATCCTCTCCTACTAGTGAACCCAGGTGATCATCTGGAACTTGTATCTTTTCTTTTCTTGAGTTCCATCTAGAGTAATATGCACAGTCCTCCGTATATTTACACGTTTCGCAATGTCTACCATCCTCTTTACTAGGATTAAATTCGCCTTCTGGACCATAGTAATTAAGAGCACCGTATGCAAAAACCTCAACAGGCTTTTGATCAATCCACCAATTGACCAAATCAAAATGGTGTGTGCTCTTATGAATGGATAGTCCACCTGAAAGTTCCCTTAACCTGTTCCACCTTTTGAAATAACTTGACCCATGATGTGTATCAAGATACCAATTCAAATCAATAGATGTAACTCTTCCTATCTTTCCTTCCATAATTAATTCTTTAATCTTGGTATGTATTGGTGCATATCTGTAATTGAAGGTGACCGTTACCTTACCTTTACTAGCCCGCTCTGCATCTAAAACCCTTCTACAATCTTCACCTGTAGTGACCATTGGTTTTTCTGTAATGACATCAAGATCACGACGGAGGGCTGCAATTATGTACTTCGCATGACTGTCATCACGTCCAGCAACAATGATGACATCTGGCTTTGTTTCTTCAACCATACGATCAAATTCCGATTCTCCATACTTTTTTACATGAGTATGATCTGGGAATCTAGTTTCAAATAATTCGAATCTTTTAGCATCACGATCTAATACCCCAACTATTTCACAACTTTGAGAAAATGTAGTCGCAATCGGCTTCGCAAACATCCCTAAAGCTCTGCCGCTTACACCGCAAATAGCATATCTTTTTTTCATACATTTCATTCCTTTCAATAGATTCTAGTTTCATATATGATCTTTTAAACGAGTGTTGCCCAAAAAAATAACTTTTTGAGCAACAACTTCTGTAAAGCTTATTAACTAATTATTTCTTGTTTACTCTGTCATACCATTCCTGTACTCTTTCGGTTACTTTATCTCCACCTGCTTGATACCATCTATCCACAAATTCATCGAACTTCTCAATCGGCCACTCACCGATAACAATTTTTGTTAAATATTCTTGGAATAATTTATGGGACTGAATATCTGGAAATCCTTCGTAAACTGTAGCTGGTAAACCGTCTCCAGCAATTCTTCGCGCGTCTGCAGTACTTACTTCAAAGATATCCCTAACCATTTGTTTTTGATAGTCTTCCATTGTTTCTTCGATACGAATATCCATGTCCTCTTTGGTTATTAAATTTCTCATTCCTAATGCGATTGGTGTTTCATCGGTTGGAGGCAGTAATACCTTTTTCCCCCCCTCTACTTTATGTTGTGCTCCTTCAATACCATATGTGATAAATTCGTTATTTTCAGTATCATAGAAGAAGTCTAATAATTTTAGAGCATCAGCAGCCTTTTCCTCAGATGCAGCAGGAATCATCCACTCTGGTTCTCCCATGCTTTTTTGCGTGATATACCCTTCAAATCCTTCTGCTTTTGGAAGTGGCATTCCAGTAACATAAGCATCTGGTGCTCCTTCAAGCATTGCATTGTGACGATCACGTAAGTTAGCAGGTAAATGGTACCAACTACCTACTAAATTTGTATTGATCTTGGCTGTCCAAACCTCACCTTTATTTAAAAATGTTTCATTATCTAGTAGGTTTTCTTCATATAAATCACGGATAAATGAAATAGCAGCTTTCATATTTTTTGTAACACCAGCATATTGAATTTCACCTTCATAAATATCCCATTCAGGTACACCTTCCCACATTGCAACACCATAGATTGCAAATAAGTGATCCATCCATTTACCAAATTCCCTTCCTGAGGTAGGAATTTCATCTTGTTTTCCATTTCCATTTGGGTCTTTATCCCGAAAAGCCTTTAATAGTTCTTTATACTCTTCTACTGTTTCAGGCATTTCCATCCCCACTGCATCAACCCAATCTTGACGAATCAATGCAGCCCGTTCTGGAACAAGGTATACCTTTGGTACATAATAGATTTTCCCATCAGGGGTAGCAGAACGCACAACATCCCACGCTTCCTTCGGGATATTTTTCCATACATTTGGTGCATATTTTGGCAGTAGATCATCTAAAGGCAGTGCTGCACCTTGACTTATTAAGGTTTGGTCAAATCCACCTATTGGGCGGAAGATATCAGGATAATCTTCTGATGCAAACATCAAATTTAAGTATTCAACTGGATCAGAGCCAGCAGGTGTTGACATCAATTCATATTGAACACCTGTAGCTTCTAATATTTTTTGAACATGCGGGTCATCAGAACCAGGAAGAACTCCTTTTCCCATATGACTTTTAAATACTTTTACTTTATTAACTTCTTCTGATGAATTGCCTTCAGACGTACTATCTACTTCCTTATTATTGGTACAACCAGCAAGAGTACCGATAACAAGCATCAAGGCAAATAGTATGAATAATAATGACTTTCTGTTACTCTTAAACATTCATAATCCCCCTTTGTTACCCCATAATTATTTATTAAATCAAACCGATAGACGGTTTCATTTCTTTATTCCTTGAGTGACCCAAGGACAGCACCTTTTACAAAATATTTTTGTAAATATGGATACACCAATACGATTGGTACTGTCGCAAAAATAATTGTTGCCGCTTTCAAAGTTATCGTATTGAAATCATAGTCACCCATAACCAAATTGACCTCAGCAAGAGCTTCCGGTGAAATGAAATAACCACGAAGTCTCATCTGTAATGGCCATAACGTTTGGTCACGTAAAAACAGTACAGCCGGTTGGAACGTATTCCAGAAGCCAACCGCATAAAACAGGCCGATTGTTGCAAGTACAGGTTTTGATAAAGGCAAATAGATCTGAAATAATAATCGGAAATCATTACAGCCATCTATTTTTGCTGCATCATCTAGATCACTTGGTATTCCCATGAAAAACGTTCTGACGATAATCATATTAAAGGTACTTATTAATCCTGGAATAATTAGTGCCCATAATGTATCCATCAATCCTAGCTCTCTTACAGTTAGGAAGTAAGGAATCATTGGTGCATTAAAAATCATCGTGATGACAATCGCAAGCATGATTGGCTTTTTTAGAAGAAATTCTCTTCTAGACAATGGAAATGCGGTTAAGACTGTAAATAACATACTTAAAAAAGTACCAACAACTGTAATGTAAATAGTAACTCCAAAGGACCTCCAAAGCACTTCATTCTGAAGGATATGTTTCCATGTCCCTAACGTAAAATCCATTGGGAACAGGAAAACCTGTTTAGATTCAGCAGCAATTGGAGAGCTAAACGAAACAGCTAATAGCTGAAGCAAAGGTAGAATCATCGTTGCTGCAATGACGCTAAGAAGCGTGTAGTTAAATATGTTAAAACATATTTCTCCCAATGATTTTTTCATTACCATAACCCCTGTTCTGATTTTCTTGCGAGCCTATTAAAAACCCAAAGCAAGATAAAGCCTACAACAGATTGAAATAAACCAATGGCCGTTGTTAAACTAAACTGTCCTTGGAGTACCCCAGCTCGATAAACATATGTTTCAATGATGTCCCCTACTGAATATGTCATCGGTGTTAATAGGTTAAAGATTTGATCAAATCCAAGCTCTAAGAAATTTCCGATATTTAGTAAAAACATTATCAAAATGGTAGGGAATAACAAAGGTAGTGTGATATATCTGATTTGTTTCCATCGATTCGCACCGTCAATTACAGCAGCTTCATATAAATTAGGGTTAATTCCCGTTATGGCTGCTAAATAGATGATTGTTCCCCACCCAACACCTTTCCATATACCTGAGATGACTACAATCGTACGAAAATAACCTTCTTCCTGCATAAACAGAATTGGTGCTGCTCCAAATAACTCGCGAATAGCATTGATAATTCCTTCTGCCGCTAACAATTCAAAGACAATTCCACCAACAACTACCCATGATAAAAAATGAGGAAGATAAAACAAGCTCTGCACTGTCCGTTTAAAAAACATTAATCGTATTTCATTAAATAACAAGGCTAAAATAATTGGTGCAGGAAATCCAAAAATAAGCTGATAAAAAGCAATCATCACTGTGTTCCTTAAGACTTGAAAAAAATCTTGATAGGAAAAGATAAACTTAAAATTCTCTAACCCTACCCAAGGACTTCCAAAGATCCCTTTAAAAATTTGATAATCCTGAAATGCAATCGCACTTCCAAACAATGGAATGTACTTAAAGATAATGTAATATAAAATCCCTGGAACGATCATGACATAAAGCATCCAATTTTTTTTTATGTTTTCTAAATACATGCGGATGAGACTTTTCTTCTTAATTAGTACATTTGCCTTCATTTTCAGGTTTGATTCCCTATGCTGATTAACCGGTAAATGACCCATTCTCTACCTCCCTCTTGTTTTTTGAATATTCGCAATTTGATTATATCGATCTCGATCACTCTTATACAACCATCCATTTTTGCATGAAATACACAAATATTAAATATAGGAACTTTTTATTTCTCATTTTCCCTGATAATGAAGGTTTATGGACAATCAATAATCACCCTATTTATGAAAGCGCTTCCCATAGATGTTTATAACGTTTTGTACTAATTGTTTGTTAGTTGTAAGATATGTTTATTACTTTTTATTCTAACTACCACTAAGTGATAGGTTATAAAAAAGGATTAAATTTTTAAATAAATAGAAGCGGCCGTCCGAAAGTATCCTCTCTCTTTTCAGACGGCCTTTTGTAGTAATACGTAGATGAAGGAATGGGTTCATCTCCAGAAATAATTGTTTATAAGCAACTCCTCAATGCAAATTTCGTATTTGCTCGATTTAAGAAGGTAATTTTACAATTTACCGTAAACGGAGTTCTAACAGACTATGAAGTAAGGTTTTATGTTCATTATTAATGCACCACCTAATAAATTACATAGAATCAACAACAAAAAAGACCAGTATCTCTACTGATCTTTTTCTCTCTTACCTGGCAACGTCCTACTCTCACAGGGGGAAACCCCCAACTACCATCGGCGCAGAGAGCTTAACTTCCATGTTCGGATATTGGCTTGCGATAAGCGGCGAATCTCTTCGTCAGCTTGTTCATTCAGATCCTCATGTGCCAAGAACGCACATTCCGGTCTTCATTCACTGCGCTTTCTCGACCTTCTTGCTTCTCCCAAGCCTCAGGCTAGTAGGTTAAATTTGTCTTCAATTTTAAATGATTAAACCTTGCAGTTTAGAAGGAATATACAAAAAAGACCAGTACCTCTACTGATCTTTTTCTCTTTTACCTGGCAACGTCCTACTCTCACAGGGGGAAACCCCCAACTACCATCGGCGCTGAAGAGCTTAACTTCCGTGTTCGGCATGGGAACGGGTGTGGCCTCTTCGCCATCATTACCAGATAATTATAAAGTTGAAGGGATGTTCCTTCAAAACTAGATAACGATACACAATTCAATTCACTTCATTTAACGCTTTTATTAGGTTAAGTCCTCGATCGATTAGTATCTGTCAGCTCCACACGTCACCGCGCTTCCACCTCAGACCTATCAACCTGATCATCTTTCAGGGATCTTACTAGCTTACGCTATGGGAAATCTCATCTTGAGGGGGGCTTCATGCTTAGATGCTTTCAGCACTTATCCCTTCCGCACATAGCTACCCAGCTATGCCTTTGGCAAGACAACTGGTACACCAGCGGTGCGTCCATCCCGGTCCTCTCGTACTAAGGACAGCTCCTCTCAAATTTCCTACGCCCACGACGGATAGGGACCGAACTGTCTCACGACGTTCTGAACCCAGCTCGCGTACCGCTTTAATGGGCGAACAGCCCAACCCTTGGGACCGACTACAGCCCCAGGATGCGATGAGCCGACATCGAGGTGCCAAACCTCCCCGTCGATGTGGACTCTTGGGGGAGATAAGCCTGTTATCCCCGGGGTAGCTTTTATCCGTTGAGCGATGGCCCTTCCATGCGGAACCACCGGATCACTAAGCCCGACTTTCGTCCCTGCTCGACTTGTAGGTCTCGCAGTCAAGCTCCCTTGTGCCTTTACACTCTACGAATGATTTCCAACCATTCTGAGGGAACCTTTGGGCGCCTCCGTTACATTTTAGGAGGCGACCGCCCCAGTCAAACTGCCCACCTGACACTGTCTCCCAGCCCGATAAGGGCTGTGGGTTAGAATTTCAATACAGCCAGGGTAGTATCCCACCGACGCCTCCACCGAAGCTAGCGCTCCGGCTTCTCAGGCTCCTACCTATCCTGTACAAGCTGTACCAAAATTCAATATCAGGCTACAGTAAAGCTCCACGGGGTCTTTCCGTCCTGTCGCGGGTAACCTGCATCTTCACAGGTACTATAATTTCACCGAGTCTCTCGTTGAGACAGTGCCCAGATCGTTACGCCTTTCGTGCGGGTCGGAACTTACCCGACAAGGAATTTCGCTACCTTAGGACCGTTATAGTTACGGCCGCCGTTTACTGGGGCTTCGGTTCAAAGCTTCGCTTACGCTAACCTCTCCCCTTAACCTTCCAGCACCGGGCAGGCGTCAGCCCCTATACTTCGCCTTGCGGCTTCGCAGAGACCTGTGTTTTTGCTAAACAGTCGCCTGGGCCTATTCACTGCGGCTTTTCCGGGCTATTCACCCTAAAAAGCACCCCTTCTCCCGAAGTTACGGGGTCATTTTGCCGAGTTCCTTAACGAGAGTTCTCTCGCTCACCTTAGGATTCTCTCCTCGCCTACCTGTGTCGGTTTGCGGTACGGGCACCTCTCACCTCGCTAGAGGCTTTTCTTGGCAGTGTGGAATCAGGAACTTCGGTACTATAGTTCCCTCGCCATCACAGCTCAGCCTTATGTGACAACGGGATTTGCCTCGTTGTCAGCCTAACTGCTTGGACGCGCATATCCAACAGCGCGCTTACCCTATCCTTCTGCGTCCCCCCATTGCTCAAATGGTGAGGAGGTGGTACAGGAATTTCAACCTGTTGTCCATCGCCTACGCCTTTCGGCCTCGGCTTAGGTCCCGACTTACCCTGAGCGGACGAGCCTTCCTCAGGAAACCTTAGGCATTCGGTGGAGGGGATTCTCACCCCTCTTTCGCTACTCATACCGGCATTCTCACTTCTAAGCGCTCCACTAGTCCTTACGGTCTAGCTTCACAGCCCTTAGAACGCTCTCCTACCACTGTTCTAAAAGAACAGTCCACAGCTTCGGTGATACGTTTAGCCCCGGTACATTTTCGGCGCAGAGTCACTCGACCAGTGAGCTATTACGCACTCTTTAAATGGTGGCTGCTTCTAAGCCAACATCCTGGTTGTCTAAGCAACTCCACATCCTTTTCCACTTAACGTATACTTTGGGACCTTAGCTGGTGGTCTGGGCTGTTTCCCTCTTGACTACGGATCTTATCACTCGCAGTCTGACTCCTGAATATAAGTCTTTGGCATTCGGAGTTTGACTGAATTCGGTAACCCGTTGGGGGCCCCTAGTCCAATCAGTGCTCTACCTCCAAGACTCTAAATTCAAGGCTAGCCCTAAAGCTATTTCGGAGAGAACCAGCTATCTCCAGGTTCGATTGGAATTTCTCCGCTACCCACACCTCATCCCCGCACTTTTCAACGTGCGTGGGTTCGGGCCTCCATTCAGTGTTACCTGAACTTCACCCTGGACATGGGTAGATCACCTGGTTTCGGGTCTACGACCACGTACTCTTTCGCCCTATTCAGACTCGCTTTCGCTGCGGCTCCGTCTCATCAACTTAACCTTGCACGGGATCGTAACTCGCCGGTTCATTCTACAAAAGGCACGCCATTACCCATTAACGGGCTTTGACTACTTGTAGGCACACGGTTTCAGGATCTATTTCACTCCCCTTCCGGGGTGCTTTTCACCTTTCCCTCACGGTACTGGTTCACTATCGGTCACTAGGGAGTATTTAGCCTTGGGAGATGGTCCTCCCTGCTTCCGACGGGATTTCTCGTGTCCCGCCGTACTCAGGATCCACTCTGGAGGGAACGAAGTTTCAACTACAGGGTTGTTACCTTCTTTGACGGGCCTTTCCAGACCTCTTCATTTACTTCGTTCCTTTGTAACTCCGTATAGAGTGTCCTACAACCCCAAGAGGCAAGCCTCTTGGTTTGGGCTAATTCCGTTTCGCTCGCCGCTACTCAGGAAATCGCGTTTGCTTTCTCTTCCTCCGGGTACTTAGATGTTTCAGTTCCCCGGGTCTGCCTTTATTACCCTATGTATTCAGGTAAAAATACTACTCCATTACGAGCAGTGGGTTTCCCCATTCGGAAATCTCCGGATCAAAGCTTACTTACAGCTCCCCGAAGCATATCGGTGTTAGTACCGTCCTTCATCGGCTCCTAGTGCCAAGGCATCCACCGTGCGCCCTTAACAACTTAACCTTCGACATTAAAAATGTCATTTAAATCAATTATTAAGAGAATCACTAAACTAAGCGTTTAAACTCAGTGAATTACTTGAATTGTTATCGTTATCTAGTTTTCAAGGAACATAAAGCACAGGATGTGCAAATGCTGAATGCATTTAAACTCCTATGTCTTTTCTTACTTATAATGAAAGATCTAAAATAATCTCTCAAAACTAAACAAAAACCAAGTGTGCCTCATTTTCCTTAGAAAGGAGGTGATCCAGCCGCACCTTCCGATACGGCTACCTTGTTACGACTTCACCCCAATCATCTGTCCCACCTTAGGCGGCTGGCTCCTTACGGTTACCCCACCGACTTCGGGTGTTACAAACTCTCGTGGTGTGACGGGCGGTGTGTACAAGGCCCGGGAACGTATTCACCGCGGCATGCTGATCCGCGATTACTAGCGATTCCAGCTTCATGCAGGCGAGTTGCAGCCTGCAATCCGAACTGAGAATGGTTTTATGGGATTGGCTTGACCTCGCGGTCTTGCAGCCCTTTGTACCATCCATTGTAGCACGTGTGTAGCCCAGGTCATAAGGGGCATGATGATTTGACGTCATCCCCACCTTCCTCCGGTTTGTCACCGGCAGTCACCTTAGAGTGCCCAACTAAATGCTGGCAACTAAGATCAAGGGTTGCGCTCGTTGCGGGACTTAACCCAACATCTCACGACACGAGCTGACGACAACCATGCACCACCTGTCACCACTGTCCCCGAAGGGAAAGGTATATCTCTATACCGGGCAGTGGGATGTCAAGACCTGGTAAGGTTCTTCGCGTTGCTTCGAATTAAACCACATGCTCCACCGCTTGTGCGGGCCCCCGTCAATTCCTTTGAGTTTCAGTCTTGCGACCGTACTCCCCAGGCGGAGTGCTTAATGCGTTTGCTGCAGCACTAAAGGGCGGAAACCCTCTAACACTTAGCACTCATCGTTTACGGCGTGGACTACCAGGGTATCTAATCCTGTTCGCTCCCCACGCTTTCGTACCTCAGCGTCAGTTACAGACCAGAGAGTCGCCTTCGCCACTGGTGTTCCTCCACATCTCTACGCATTTCACCGCTACACGTGGAATTCCACTCTCCTCTTCTGTACTCAAGTTCCCCAGTTTCCAATGACCCTCCACGGTTGAGCCGTGGGCTTTCACATCAGACTTAAGAAACCGCCTGCGTACGCTTTACGCCCAATAATTCCGGACAACGCTTGCCACCTACGTATTACCGCGGCTGCTGGCACGTAGTTAGCCGTGGCTTTCTGGTTAGGTACCGTCAAGGTACCAGCAGTTACTCTGGTACTTGTTCTTCCCTAACAACAGAACTTTACGACCCGAAGGCCTTCATCGTTCACGCGGCGTTGCTCCGTCAGACTTTCGTCCATTGCGGAAGATTCCCTACTGCTGCCTCCCGTAGGAGTCTGGGCCGTGTCTCAGTCCCAGTGTGGCCGATCACCCTCTCAGGTCGGCTACGCATCGTTGCCTTGGTGAGCCGTTACCTCACCAACTAGCTAATGCGCCGCGGGTCCATCTGTAAGTGGTAGCAAAAGCCACCTTTCAATTTTGAACCATGCGGTTCAAAATGTTATCCGGTATTAGCTCCGGTTTCCCGGAGTTATCCCAATCTTACAGGCAGGTTACCCACGTGTTACTCACCCGTCCGCCGCTAACCTCTGGGAGCAAGCTCCCATCGATTCGCTCGACTTGCATGTATTAGGCACGCCGCCAGCGTTCGTCCTGAGCCAGGATCAAACTCTCCAATAAAGTGTTTGATATAGCTCATAAGTTTTGTACTATATAGTACGTTTTTGTTAATTAAAAATTAACGTTGGCACGCTTGGTTTTGTTTAGTTTTCAAAGATCATCGTTAGTCATTTCTCTCAGAAGCGACTTTAATAATATAACACATTTCAAAATAAAATGTCAACATATTTCGAAATGTTTTTTTGTGTCAATCTCTGAGTTATGATTGCCTCTCGGATGACCTTTATTACTATAACAGTTATAAATAATAGAGTCAACAATTAATTCATAAAGATTAATTCTCAAAATAGTAAAAGAGGAAGACAGTGTGACCTCACTATCTTCCTCTTTATGATTACTTTCTATAATATGAAGATAAAATACAAAACAAAAACAACAAACAATCCGTACATTATTGGATGTATTTCTTTAGCCCTGCCTTTAAGAGCCATTGTAATAGGATAGAAGATGAATCCAATCGCAATACCAGTTGCAATACTATATGCTAATGGCATTGTAATAATTATTAAAAATGCTGGAACTGCAATTTCAAAACGTTCCCAATCAATCTTCCCTAATGACGAAACCATTAATATACCTACAATAATTAAAGCTGGTGCAGTTACTGCAGGTGTAATAACTCCTAATAATGGAGAAAAGAATAATGCTAGCAAGAAGAGAACTGCTGTTACTACTGAAGCAAATCCGGAACGAGCACCTGCCGCAACTCCTGCAGAGGATTCAATATAAGAAGTAGTAGTTGATGTCCCTAAAATGGAACCTACAACTGTTGCTGCTGAATCAGCAAACAACGCTTTCCCTCCTCTTGGTAATTTGTTTTCCTTCATTAAACCAGCTTGATTCGCTACCGCTACTAAAGTACCTGCAGTATCAAAGAAATCTACAAATAAGAAAGTTAAGATAACAACCAGCATTTGTATTGTAAAAATTTGATCCAAGTTCATAAATGCTTGCCCGAATGTTGGCGCTAAGCTTGGGATCGAACCGACAATCTTATCAGGTACGTCAATTTGATTAAAGAACATTCCTATAATTGCCGTAATCAGCATTCCGTAGAAAATTCCACCTTTAACGCCACGAACCATTAGTATGATTGTAAGAACCACTCCAAATATAGCTAGAAGTGTTTGTGGGTTTGATAAATCTCCTAATCCAACAAGTGTTGCATCATTATTTACAATAATACCTGCATTTTGAAACCCGATAAATGTAATGAAAAGTCCAATTCCAGCTCCTACAGCAAATTTTAGTTCTGCAGGAATTGAATTAATGATTTTTTCGCGTAAGCCCGACAAAGTAAGTAGAGTAAAAATTAAACCCGATACCAACACACCAGACAAAGCAGTTTGCCAAGGTACGCCCATCGTTAATACAACTGTGAAAGAGAAAAATGCGTTTAATCCCATACCTGGAGCAAGCGCAATTGGATACTTTGCTAAAAGGCCCATTAATAGAGAACCAATTGCTGCAGCAATCGCAGTAGCTGTAAAGACCGCACCTGGATCCATTCTCATTTCTGCTGGTAAATCAGGGATCGAGCTCATTGACAATGTAGTTGGATTTACGAACAAAATATATGCCATCGATAAGAAAGTCGTTAATCCACCAATAACTTCACGGCGATAAGTAGTACCTAATTCATCAAATTGAAAATACTTCTTCATTATGATTGTCCTCCTAAATTTAATTCAAATGTTAACGCAAGGGATATGGGTTTATTTTATATACACTAATGAGTTCTATTCATTTAAATAATAAGTTCAAACAAAAAACGCCCACCATAGAAACGTGAGCGCTTGACGTACAAAAATAGTAATAAACAGTACTTTCCACCTATTTATTAGTACTTCGTAGTCAAGCCATTTAAGGTAGCTTGGTAGAAACTTTTGGGCCATATCCCCAATATTATACGATGTATTTCGTCTTATTTAATTCCTTTTTCATTCTATCAGCCTAAAGTCCCTCCGTCAACAAAAAACGAACATTATTTAAAATAATGTTCGTTTCGTTCGTATTTTACTCCCACTCAATTGTTGCAGGTGGCTTACTAGTAATATCGTACACAACACGGTTAATATGTTTTACTTCATTAACGATTCTTGTTGAAATAACCTCTAATACATCCCATGGAATTCGTGCCCAGTCAGATGTCATACCATCAATAGACGTAACTGCACGGATACCGATTGTATAATCATAAGTTCTCGCATCTCCCATTACCCCAACACTACGAATGTCAGGCAAAACTGTGAAGTACTGCCAAATATCACGATCTAGACCAGCCTTTTTAATTTCCTCACGTAAGATATAGTCAGATTCACGAACAATTTCAAGTTTTTCATCAGAAATTTCACCAAGTACTCTAATACCTAGTCCAGGACCAGGGAAAGGTTGTCTCCAGACAATTTCATCTGGAATTCCTAGCTCTGTACCTAATGCACGAACCTCATCTTTAAATAACGTGCTTAATGGCTCTATTAATTCAAATTCCATATCTTCTGGAAGGCCGCCAACATTATGATGAGATTTAATTGTTTGCGCTGTTGCTGTACCACTCTCAATGATATCAGTGTAAAGTGTACCTTGAGCTAAGAATTCAATACCTTCTAATTTAGCTGATTCATCATCAAAAACGTAAATAAATTCATTTCCGATGATTTTACGTTTTTGTTCAGGATCTGAAACACCCTTTAATTTGTTTAAGAAGCGATCTTTTGCGTCAACTTTTATAACATTCATATTAAAGCCTTCAGTGAATGTCTTCATTACACTCTCAGCTTCATTTTTCCGCAATAGACCATGATCAACAAAGATACATGTTAATTGGTCACCAATAGCTTTATGGATTAATACCGCTACAACTGATGAATCAACACCACCACTTAACGCGCATAATACCTTTTTATTACCTACTTTTGCCTTCAATTTGTCAGTTTCCATCTCAATGAAGTTCTCCATTGACCAGTTACCTGCACACTCACAAATAGAAAATACAAAGTTTTTCAAAAGGTCATTTCCAAATTCAGAGTGGCGTACTTCTGGATGGAATTGAACGCCATAAAACTTACGCTCTTCATTACTAATTGCTGCATATGGACATGATGTACTTATAGCATCTACACTAAACCCTTGAGGGATTTCTTTTACAAGATCACCATGACTCATCCAAACAACTTGTTGCTCTGGTAAGTCAGAGAAAAGCGAAGGCTTTCCGTGAATATCAATTGTCGCTTTACCATATTCACGGTGATCAGCTGCTTCAACTTTTCCGCCAAGAGTATGTGTCATAAGCTGCATTCCGTAACAAATACCTAAAACAGGAATCCCTAAATCAAAGATTGCTTCATCACAACTAAAAGCATTTTCACCATATACGCTATTAGGTCCACCTGAAAGAATGACTCCTTTTGGATTCATTTTTTTAATCTCTTCAGCTGTAAGTGTGTGAGGATGCAACTCACTATAAACTCCAAATTCGCGAATTCGTCTAGTAATTAATTGATTATACTGACTCCCGAAGTCTAAAACTACTACCATTTCATGAATGTTTGCCACTATCGTCACCTCATCCGTATTATCACTACAATATTACTTATTATACAAAACTCATTTAACAAATTCACGTCACCATTAAAATAAGGAAAAAGCTGAGTTTTAAAACAAGTCCCTTTCCTATATGGCCTCGCAAAAGAGCAAGCTCTATTCTAGCCTATAGAAGCTCAACTATCTAATTCGGAAATAGTCTGGTTATGCTAATTAATTAGCGTAGTTCCGTCCCCATTTCTTTCATACTAAAGACTAGCTATCATACAAAGCATCATAACCCAAAAAATACTTACAAGTATATAGCTTAGCCTAAATAGCAAAAAAACTAGACTCCTGGCCTTCAAATAAAAAGAAGGCAGAATTCTAGTCACATGCGCGAACTTATTCTGCCTTCATAGTCAGGTTATTTTCGGTTACCCGGTAGAGACTCTCGAACCATATTTTCGAGGATATATGAAGGATTTATATAATTTTATTTATTCTATCAATCTCTTATACAATGGTCAAGATGATGTCCTTTTAATTAAATTTTCCCACAATTCAACTGATCTTTGCCATTCCTCTTTTGCATTATCTCGACGATACAATGCCTTTTCATAGTTTCTCGTCAATGCTGTCATATGCACAATATTAAAATAACGATCAATATAATGAGCATATTCTCGTAAGGTTTGGCTTTCCTTTCTTTTTATTCCGTAACGATCAAATTGTTTTAATAGTGACTCATATGCTTGGAAAAATACTTCATCATCCGTACGTTTTTTGTATTTATTAATTATAAATTTTGGCAGCCATTTCATTCTAGTTTTATAAATTGCAAAACCAAGTAAAAGAATAAACAAAAGCGTGCCATATAAACTAACACTACCTAATTGAAAGTTAAACAAGCTTAATCCTTTATTGTCTGAGGAGGCAGTTGTTCCTTGCTCTTCCTTCTCAGGTTTTTCTGGTGTTGGTTTTTGCTCTTGTTCCTCTTTTTCAGTACTGGAATCTTCCTCCCCTATCTGATCTTGTTCGACTTCAGTATTCTTATAGTCAAAAGTAAGATCATAAGGATTTACAAAACCTTTAGTTGGTTCAAAAGGAACCCAGCCAACACCATCAAAATAGATTTCAACCCATGAATGGGCATTATTATTTGTAACCTGATATTCCTTTTCAGTACTAGTTACGTTATTAATGAAATCCCCTTCTGTATAACCTTTGACCCATCTTGCAGGGATATCAATTGAACGTAATAAAACAATCATTGATGTTGAAAAGTTATCACAATACCCCTTTAATGTTTCAAATAAAAATTGATCAACATAATCTTGATCTTCCCCTGGGATGGCGACTTCTTCCTTATCATATGTGAATTCAACTGACCCTAAATAATTCTCAATTGCCTTTGCTTGATCGAATTGATTATCTGCATTTGCAGTTAACTGAACTGCAAGATCCCTCACACGGCTAGGTAGTGAATCAGGTAATTGTGTGTATCGTTCAATAAACCCTTCAGGAACATTAGAAAACTTTTGCTCCTTCCTCATTTCATTAAGGGGATATGAAGGGAGTTCATAACCAACTTCATAGGTCATAAACTCCGCCCGTGAACCCTCATCTTCCTGGAAAGGAGTAATTAATTCGGTATTTCGATTAAAATAAAAACCCATATTGTTATCCGTTTGAACAGATGTTATGCCAAGGGGATACATCACATGGAGATGGCGATAGCTTTTATCAATGGTTATTGTCGATTCCAAACTTTTCGTCTCTACTCTATCATCAGTCCAATTTAATTCATCAAGTTTTAGTTCCTCTAGGCTTGCTTCTGGGTCAGATACCTCCCACCCTTTCCCAGTGTAAACGTCTTTCGTTTCAATCCGCCAATAATGTCGATCTGTTGATACATGTGTAAAAACCTCTGTATCGTCCCCGATAAAACCTCCACCAAGCTTCTCATCATTTTGGCTGTAACCAATTTTCTTCAAACCACCTTCATCTTCATCTTCTCGCCCAATAGCTGCAATATATGGGACGGGATCTGGCCATTGCGGCGAAGCCTTCGGTGCTAAAAACGCTAGAAACATTGACAGGAAAATGAAGGCAAATAGTGGTAATATCCAACGGAAGGATGCCATTCCATTCACTTTTAAGTTTTCTATCTTTTTTAGACGATCAAAATAAAGCAAACCAAGCATGAAAAATCCAATTAATACAGTTCGTACAATTGCGAATGTGGCATCATATGGTGTAAAAGTATCTAAAACAGTTATATACAGAAGCGTTAACACAAAGAAAACAAATATACGTTTTTGAAATAGAATCCAATAATGAATCAAGTAAACTAGTAACCATAATAAAATAAAAAACAAGAATGATCTAAAAGAAGGAGTCATAATTTCCCAGTCAACACCTGGAATTAAACTGATATTAAACATAATATCCTTAACTAGCTCTTTTACCCAAAGGAAACTAAAAAACACACCTTCGAAATAGAGACCATGTAGCATAAATAAAATGATAATTATCTTCACTGGAAAAGTAACATACCAACGAGATTTAAAGAAAATAAGTAAGAAACTTATTCCGATAAAGAAAACAAAAATAAACGTATTTGCAGTATCTGTAAATTCTTGAAGTGGTCTTAGCCACTCCCATAACAGCATAAACGCAAATAAGTAATAGACGAAGGCAGTTGCTTTCCCATCATGAGAAATTTGAGTTGTCACGAGCTTTTCACCTCTTTAAACCCTTTATTAGTAGCTAAACTACTAACAACTTTCACTTCAATATGATGCTTTTTCAATCGCTCGATTAAAACAGTCTCTTCTTTTGAGATTTCTTCATGACCTTTTTTAATCATGAACAGTATATACTTTTGCTGCTGTTTCACAAGATATTCGAGTTTACGGACAAAATCTACTGATAGATGGCTAGAAACAATGATATTTGTAACTTGCTTCATTTCCGTTTTCAATAGATCGTTTTGTAAAATAGTTGATAAAGGTTCGTTACTATCACAATCAACTTTTGCAAGATGATACAAAAGTTCCCTACTATGCTGCTCATCAGCATGTAATTGAAAAATATTTTTACTTTTCCCAATTGAAACAAGACCAACACGAGCCCCACTTCTAATAATTGCCCGTATTAAAGAAGCTGTATACGTAATCAACGATTCAAACATAACCGACTTTGTACGATCCAAAATGATGACAACATCATGACTTTGCATCTGTTCAAATTCCTTTGTCATGATTGAGTCTCTTCTCGCAGTAGCTTTCCAATCAATCCAAGCAAACTTATCCCCGGGCTGATACTCCCTAACGCCAACTGCCATCGTCGAATCCTGCCAGTATTTCGCTAAACTAGAGGCAGATCCTTGTTCAAATTGCCTTTGATTTGGATGATAGACTAAACTTACTATTGAGGGGTAAACGAGAAAATAATTCTCCACCTCAAAGAACACCTCTTTTTCAATCATTCCAAAGAGATCTCCCGTTCTAATACGAATCGTGGAAAAATGGTGCTCTCCCCGGGGCATTTGATTTAAAACATAGCTAAAAGAAATTCTTCTTTTAAACCATGGAAAAAAGAGTTTTTTTGGTCCTTCCACCATTTCACTAGCCTGGAGCTTTTCAGAAAGTTCATCCTCAACTAACAGATAAAATAAAGGAAATGGTAATTTTCTTTTTATCGTAATTGTACTAATTAGTGTTTGACCAACAGTAAATTGCTCTTGATTGACGGTTCTAGTAACTTTGAATCCACGAACAGGATATAACATTAACAAAAGTGAGTAAATCGCAAAGGGTAAAAAACTATAGAAGAGAAACCAGCTAACAAATCCACCTTGAAACATCGCATAGCTAAATGCTGCTAATGTGAGAAATATGAGGGAAACAAGCTTCCAACCTGTACTAAATTTCTTGAAGGAATTCAACATTAACGACTTAACGACCTTTGCACCGGCACAGTTGTCCTAATGATAATATCACTTACGATTTCTTCAGCAGTTTTCCCCTCAAATTTTGCTTCTGATCTTAAAATAATCCGATGTGGTAACACATACTGTGCTAAAAATTGAATATCATCTGGAATGATATAATCTCTTCCAGTAATAAAAGCATACGCTTGAGCTGCCTTCATTAGTGCAATTGAAGCACGAGGACTAGCTCCTAAATAAATGGATGGATGCTTTCTTGTTTTTCCAGTAATATCTATTATATAATTCTTAATCGTTTCATCTACGAACACATGCTGAATTTCGTTTTGAAGTTCAACTAATTCCTCTTTTGTAATGACACTATCAATTTTATGAATTGGTCTTTCCTTTTCTGCTAGTGTCAGTACTTCAAATTCTTCGGACTTGGATGGGTAACCCATTCTTAGCTTAAACAAAAATCGATCAAGCTGTGCCTCAGGTAGTGGATACGTACCCTCGTAATCTACTGGGTTTTGTGTTGCCATAACAAAGAAAGGCTTAGCAAGTACTCTTGTTATACCATCAACAGTGATACTTCCCTCTTCCATTCCTTCAAGTAAGGCAGATTGAGTTTTTGGCGACGTACGATTGATTTCATCCGCTAGAATCACATTACCAAAAATAGGCCCCTCCCGAAACTCAAATCTTAATTCCTTAGGATTATAGATCGACACACCTGTTACATCTGACGGGAGTAAATCTGGAGTAAACTGAATTCGTTTAAACTCTACCCCTACCGATTTTGCAAGTGCACGAACCATCATCGTTTTCCCTACACCAGGAACATCTTCAAGTAAAACATGACCATTTGCAAGTAACGCCACAAGACTTAATACGCTAACATCTCTCTTTCCAATCATTACATTTTCAATATTTTCAATAACTCGTCTGAGTTTTGGATGCATTTCTTCAATATGAGACATGATTTTCCTCCTAGGGTGAGTTTCTACCTTACTTCCTATTATAGTATTCTGAGAAACTTATCAAAACCCTTTTGCATTAACAATACTTTCTAGATTTTAAAATAAAAAAGGGCTTCTCGTTGTTCAGTGAACTGTTGAGAAACCTATTTATTGCTTTAGTGATATTTATTTTTTCCAAACTAAGGATGTACATTAACGACCTAGATAAAACTTGTTAGAATTTTTATGTTTTATAAATCAATTATTTTGTTAGTTGATTTCGATCTTCAATCTGTGGTGGTTCTTCCATCCAGCCATTTTTGATCATAATTTTCCCACCATCTTGAGCGAAAGTGAAAATATCTTTTGCAATAAAGGCCATTTTTGTCGGTAAGTCACTTCGTAAACTAAATGCACCGCCTAATGCATTACTCCCGAGACCAAATGAAGCTAATAAACTGGTGTTATACATCATCAATTTATCAGAAAATGGTGCTGTTTTTGATGTTGTTGCTTTTCCTGCATGAGTAGCTGGGGGTTCAATAAAGCTTTCGCGTAAAAATTCACCTAGATCGATTTCAATTTTTTTTGATAATTTCATTCCTTTTGCCAGAAAGTCTTGGACCTCTTGATCAGAAGCAACTTGAGCAAAGCCAATCATTAATTGCATCCCTACAAGGTTTGTTTCAACAGCATGATGGATAAGAGAAACTTCAACTGTATTCAAAGATCTCTTTTCACTAAACCATAACCCACCCATATAATTTTTATCTTGTACAAAATTAACCTCTTTTGGCATTGTTACAAAAGGTGGACGTGCCAGAACCCCTTTTTCTAATAGGAATTGTGTTGCTTGGCTGTTCACCGCTTGAGATTCCGACGTCAAACTAATAAAAAAATCTTCAATATCTTTTCGGTAGGACATGCCTGTAAAAAGTGCATAAAGACTCATTTCCACTTTAGTCATCATATGCAAATACATGATATCGAACATGTAATCATACAACTTCGGAACACCGTTATGTACATCGCTTGCTGTAAAACCAATAGGAACGACTGCGCCTTCTTGTTGTAAAATACTTGTAATCATCTCTATATTATTTAAAGCACTATTATAATGCGATTGTAAAAGCTGCTTTTCTTCATCTGAGGCATGCTCTATAAAATGCTCCAATACTCTGACGATCATGGTTTTTTCTTGATAAGCCATCCATAGGTTAGCTAATTCAGATGAAGTGATAGGCGCTGGCCTTGAAGTCATATTAAAACCTCCTAGTTTTTTCTTAATGTAACCATTGAGATCAATTTTATGAATCAATATTTTCGCCCAACGTCACAAACTTCCTAGAAGATTAAAATGATAATAAAAATATGTATAATAGAAGTTGATCACATTAGTAAATGAAAAGTGTTTCCATCTTTCACTAAAAAAATGCCTATGATCAAAAGTATGGGCAATTTTTATAATAGAGATTTTAAAAATTTTGTATTATTCTCTTATAAATCCCCTTCATTACTTTTGATACATAGAACTTTCCACCTCTTTAATACTCGGCAGTGCTTCAATTGCTCCTATTTTTGTACAAACGAGAGCTCCAATCTTATTCGCATAAGCCACAATATCACGTAGCTGCTCAAAATCTTTATAAATAGATTTAATATACTTAGTTTTCGTTAACCTGAATAAGGTCGCACCTACAAAGGCGTCTCCTGCTCCTGTAGAATCAATTGATGTAACAGGAATGCTTTCTACAATTTCATTTCTATTGCCATTAGACAGCAGTGTTCCTCTTTTACCTAGGGTAACCGCAATAATCTTTGCTCCAAGTGCATGAAGGATATTAACACCTTCTTCATAATCTTTAGTACCTGTGATTATCTCCAGCTCCTCATCACTTACCTTAACAAAGTCACTTAAAGCAATTGCCTTTTTAGCGATTGTGACAAACACAAGGGATCTCCCCGCCCATAAATCGCCTCGATAGTTAGGATCAAAAGATATAAATTGCCCCTCATCTTTCGCATTAGAAATGAGATTTAAATAGGTTGTACAAAATGGATCTGATAACATAGCCGTAGCCGAACCAAAATGGAGAATCTTAGATTGACTTACTTTATCCTGATCAATATCACCTAATGTTAACAATGCATCTGCTCCCCTATGGAATACAAAGTCACGATCTCCATTTTTCTTTAATGAAACAAAAGCTAGTGTTGTTGTTGCTTTCTCATCCATAACAAGCATAGAGGTATCTACGTTTACAGCTTCTAATGTTTGTTTCAAGAAATAGCCAAAGGGATCCTTACCTACTTTTCCGCTAAAGGAGGCGTCTCCTCCTAATTTTGCAATAGCAGCTGAAACATTGGCCGGTGCACCACCAGCACTTTTTAAAAATTGGCTTCCCTCTATTAAATCAACGTCAATATCAGTACAAAAAAATCAATTAATAACTCTCCAACACATACAACTGAAAGATTTTCACTACTATTTTGCACATATATCACACTCTTTTACTTAATCTAAATTTATGTTAGTCCAAGAAAGATTTACGTCACTAGTTAATGAATGAATAACGATATTCACTCCTAGTTAGACCTTTGCTCCAACTCTGAAATCATTTTTTTATATCCCTTTTCAGTTATAGGATAGAAGCAAATAATTACAATCGAAAGTAAAATAAAAAGTCCAGGTATCAATGCATTCATATTTTTAATAGCGTTTAGTGAAGTTACTGTTTGCTCAGCATTAGGAACATATCCTGCTATTCCTAAATAAATGGCAGAGAACGACCCAGCAAGTGCAACTCCTAATTTATTCGTAAAACTCATACTGGAAATCACAACTCCATCTGCCCGAACTCCAGTTTTCCATTCAGCATAATCGACACAATCTGCAATCATCCCCCAAGCGAGCGTATTCAATGGAGTAGTAAAGAATCCCGAAGCAAATAACCAAATTAAAATAAGCGTGATTGAAGAATAGGGAGTAAAATGTAGCCCGACGTACGAAACAAGAGAGATAGCAGCCGAGATAATCATCACGTTCTTTCTACCCCATTTTTCAGAAATTACAGGGATAAATACGTTACTAATTAACGCTGCACCAAAGAATAGAACGGTTCCAAAAAACACCAATTCCTTTTGATCAACATTGTACGTAAAGTAGTAAACCATTGTACTGAGCTTAATATTAAACCCAATAGCGAACGCTAAAAATGATGAAGCTAGAATTAACAAAGGCTTGTTTTTAATCAAAACAGATAAAGTCATTTTCATTCCATGTTTCTTGCTCTTTTTAGGAACGATCCGCTCTCGTACTGTAATAAAGCTAAAGAGATTCAAAACGATACTTACAATAGCGTAGACTAGAGCAGTCATCTGAAATCCAAGTGCTTGGTTCTCGCCACCTAGAGCTGTTGCTAGTGGTGTTGCACACGCAATGGAAAGGAGGATCCCAATATAAACCAATATCATTCGAGTGGTAGTTAATACTGTTCTTTCCTGCACATCGTTCGTAATCCGTCCTGTTAAGCTGTTAACTGGAATCGTTTGCATACTAAAGGACATGCCGAGTAAAATATAAGTAATGTACGCATAGATAATGTTTCCAGTTGGTCCAAATTGAGGAGTGGTAAAACACAAGAAAGTGAATAATGCAAAAGGAAGTGAAACCCACAACAAATATGGCCTTGCTCTCCCCCATCTAGTGTTGGTTTTATCTAAAATGACACCCATGATAGGATCAAAAATAGCATCTAAAACCCTTACTACCAAGAATAAGGTTGCGATAACCGCGGGATGAATACCACCGACGTCAGTATAATAGAATAGTAGATATGCATTAACAAATTGGAAAACAATATTATACGACATATCACCAAGTCCATATCCAATTCGTTCTAACCAGGATAAACTAGCTCTAGAGTTGGTTTTATTTTTGTCTTTAGACTTCGTTACTACTAATTGTTCTGCTTCTATCATCGTTTATACCTCCAGAATCCGGTTTCAATAATAAGTGTTATTGGAAGTATTCAAGTCTATAATGGAATTGTGAACAAAAATCAATGTCATCAATTCCTCTTCCTATAATAGAACTCATCTACAACACAAACGGATTGATTTAGTTATTAGTTATTCTTCTATCGATATCAAATCCGCTCCAAGAGAGTTAAACCGCTTTCTAATGTTAGAGATTTACTCTAGTTTCTTTTAATTGTTGGGGGTATGAAGAATAGCCCCCTAGTTTATAGATTTATTCATCCTTATCTCAGTATTAGTCATTTGGATTTACAATAACTTTTAAACACTCATTCTTAAAATTGAGTGCACGTTCCATTGCTTCGCGAGTGTCTGCTAACGAATATCTATCCGTCACAAGATGCTTAGTGTCAACGATACCAGAAGCGAGGAAATTGATCCCTTTTGGGTATGTGTTAGCATACCGAAAGATGCCATAAATATCTATCTCATTGTCCGCGATGAGTGGTACATTAAGCGGGATTTCATTCTGAGCAGGTAGCCCCACAATAGCAAGCTTTCCACCACGACGAACGGAAGCTAACGCGGATTGAAGCGCTACTGGATTTCCAGCTGTTTCCCAAGCAACATCAACTCCTATACCATTTGTGATGTTTTTGATTTCAATAAGTGGATCCTGTTCCCGAATATTAATAACATGAGTTGCACCCATTTGTTTTGCAGCCTCAAGCCGTAATGGCTCCAAGTCAGTCACAATGATTTTGCTTGCTCCAAACGCTTTGGCTGCTGCAACAGCCGTTAGACCAACCGGGCCCATTCCCATAATCGCAATTGTTGATCCCGGTTGAAGCTTCGTTCTCATTGCTGCATGAATCCCAACAGAAAAGGGCTCTATTAGGGCAGCATCTTCATAGGTAAGATTATCAGGGATTGAAAAGACAAAGTCTTGTCGCATTTTTATATATTGTACAAACGCGCCGTCAACTGGTGGTGTTGCCAAAAACTCCACATCTGGACAAAGGTTATAACGTCCCTCTTTGCACGCTTCACAGTGTCCGCAGGTTACACCTGGTTCAACAGCAACGCGATCGCCGATTTTAAAGTTATTAACAGAAGATCCAACCGCAGCTATCTCTCCTGAGCACTCATGGCCAAGGATAATTGGTTTCTCCACTACGTATTTACCAATTCTACCATGGGTATAATAATGTAAATCCGAACCACATATGCCAACTGCCATCACCTTAATCAAAACTTCATTATGATCGATTTGGGGTACAGGCAATGTTTCAATACTAATTTCTCTTGTGCTGTGCATAACAGCTGCTTTCATGGTTTTAGGTACTGTGTTATTCATCTGTAATTTCCTTTCTTTTATAAAATTTCTATAATACTGTAATAAAACGCTTTAATTAGAATTAATTTTCATTCGAAGTATTCCGATGTAAGTGTATACATTTCAGAATATCCCCTGTCACAAACTAATTCTACATTCTCACCTGAAGGTTCAGTAGCTTTTTATACTGTATAAAAGTACAGTTACACTGTACTTTTTTGATTTTTCATATACAAATAGACATGAATTGATAAAATAAAGAGTAAAGGAGGTGTGTAGATTATGGCAGAACTTGAAGACCAGAAAAAGTTTGCAGAATTGTTATCATCTGGTGTGAAGTCATTAAAGCTCCATCCTGAATATAAGATCAGCAGGATAAAAAACGAAAAAATTTCAGCAGGACAATCTTATTTAGATAAAATCGCTGCTTATCTGGGGGTATCTTCTAACACCATTAAAAGCTGGCTAGGGCAAATGGGCCAAAAATATATTCCTGGGCGGATTGACGACGGAAAACTATTCGGCATTATCTGGATCATTCTTGAAAAAAGTGACATGAATATACAGTGGTTTACAAAAATACTGGAGACGACTACCATCCCTGTCATAAAACCTGCATTACCTGTGTGGGTAGCTTCATGCCTTAAAAAAGCAAAAACGTTACAAAATGATAAGACCTTCGGTGCACCGCTTGATGAAGATATTGAGATCGTCATGAAACGATTGTTTGATATGTCAAATTATGAAAATAGTACAAGTAAGGAACAACCATTGATACATAACTTACCAACACGTTGGTCAGGGAACTTCATCGGACGGAAATTTGACTTGGAGGCTATCCAGCAGTGGATGCTTTCTCCCTCCCCAGTATGTTTAATTACCGGATGGGCTGGAATGGGAAAAACGACGATAGCACTTGAAGTAGCATACTCCTGTACTGGGAATCCCTTTGGAGAATCTATTCGTGCCGACGTAGGTTGGCCAACATTTAGTTGTATCATTTGGGTCAGTGCTGATTGGAAAGGGATAACCTTTAGCGATTTCTTAAATACAATCGCCTATCAGCTTGGACGCGTTGAACAAATAGATAAATCGATTAATGAAAAACGTTTTGTTGTACGTAATGCATTAGCAAATTACTCTAGGGAAGAACCAGTATTGCTCATTGTAGACAGCATTGATACTGCTGATCGCGAAATTCACGAATTCATTACCAACCTACCTCAAGGTGTAAAAGTAATCCTAACATCTCGTGAGAACTTAAACCAAAAATATAGAGAAGTTTTTCAGGAAATGGCTACCATTCAACTAATGGGTCTTGAAAAAGCTGAAGCACTTGATTTTCTATCCTACGAAGTGCATCGTTATTTAAAAACGTGTAATTCTCCAAACAAACGAGAAAAGATGGAACAGTTATTGAATATCTCCCCTGAAATTCAGCACCAGCTAATTTTGGCGACTGCCGGTAATCCTAAAGCTATGGCGCTTAGCATTGCCTACATTGCAGATGATGACATTCCTGCAAAACAACTTATTCGGGATCTAGGTAAAGCTGGCTACTCACTGTTAGAATTATTTGATTTCCTTTTCGGACGAACATGGAATCGATGTGATGAAGATACCCGACGTCTATGGCAAGTGCTGTGCTTTTTTAGTAAACCTCCTGATGAAGAGAGTTGGGCTGCAGCCGCGGGATTAGATGCTCGGAATTTTCGTTATGCTGTTGAACAGATGCGGACCTATGCACTGATTCAACCAGAGCGTATAGAGGGAAAAATACATTATTTTGGACATCAAACCGTTGTTGCATATGGCGAACAACACCTGTCCGAAAATCAAGAGTTTAAGAAGGAAGCACGCAATCGATGGGGACAATATTATATCAACTATTTAGAAACTCATTTAAAACGAGAGCAACCAAATTCTATTTATTGGAGTTATTTGCTTGGTCGAGATTTGGAGCAAATGAAAAAAGAATGGCCAAACATACTTAAGGTCATAAAGTGGGCAAGTGAAACTGGACAAAAGGAGCTATTAATTGAACTGGTAACCCGTATTAGTCACTTTTTAAGCCGGATTAACTTGCCGTTACGGATCGAATTTGGACTTAAAGCTGCTGATTACGCCAATCAATTGGGTAAAAATACGCTAGAAGCCTTTTTTCGAATTGACACAGTAGGCTGGGCACTTATGGAGGTTAATGACTCGGATGGAGCCCTACTTCAAATAGAAAGTGGGCTTAAGATACTAGAGCAATTGAATTCGCACCACACGGATGTCTACGATTTAAAGGTTTGGGGACTCGCATTAAAATCGAAACTGTTTTTAAAAGTAGGCAATTCAGAGAAAGCAGAAGCTATTCTAGAGGAAGTAAAAAATATATCGACTACCCCGATTATTCAACATAGAGTTTTATTAGTTCGTGGAGACCTTTGCTTATTGCGTAGAAAAGATGAAGAGGCAATCCAATTATACGAAGCGGCCAATGAAATCAGCACAATGTATGGCGGCGAAAAAACCATTGAAGCATATTTTAATCTAGGTATCGCATATGTGAATTGTAACGAATTTGAGAAAGCAGAAGCCACTTTTAATCATATTCTTTATGACAAAAATAAAGCGAATCAGATTGAGTTAATCTATTATCATTATGGAATTGCCCTATTGTTATCACGCAAAGGAGATTATACAAAAGCACAAAAATCAAATCAAAAGGCTATCAACCTTATCGATTCATGGGAACCAACCATTAGTATTCGAAAAGAAGTGGAACTGCTTAATGAGTTCATTGAAAATAGTTAAATAGAAGCCATAATTATAGCATTTTTAGGCGATTCTTTATGGTTTTATCTCTTAAAATCAAATTTAGTTTTAACAACTTTCAAGGCATGAGTTCAATATCGGAATAGACTCATGCTTTTTTATATTTACAATAAAAGAGATTTAGTGTGTTTAGATAATATAATTTTTAATACTACCATTGAAGATTTATAGGTTAACTCCTGAAAAATCCCCACCCAACACTATTTTTTCACCTTTAAGAATGGATGACTTTGTAATGAGATACGGGCAGAACCTGTATAATTCACTAGCCAAACTCCTAAAAGCACTAAAATGATTCCGATCAATGTAATAGCATTCAAATCTTCGTTTAAAAATAGTATTCCTGACAGAGTACCAACTACGGGTACAATTAGCAAAGAAATTGATGCTTTACTGGCTTCCATTTTAGAAAGAATATGAGACCATATAACAAAAGCTAATGCAGAGGCCAAAATCCCGGAATATAAAAGGTATACTACAGCCATAAGACTCCAATGTGACTGGCCATGTTCAAAACTAATTGAATACATAAACAAGCCAATAGCTCCCGCTCCCATTTGCCATGTAGTAAATTGAACAGTGTCACAGCCTTGCAATTTCTTTTTGAATATTAAACTTGATAGCGCCCATGTTACTGCAGAGCTTAACGCAAGAATGGGAGCCCATATATTTCCTCCAAACTGAATATCCATTGCTAAAAACAACCCTACTATTCCAATCGAGATTCCAATGATTTTACTTACAGTCAATTTTTCTCCAGGAATGAAATAATTTGCCATAAGTGAAAGAAACAATGGCATACTATAGGTTAAAACAGAAGTAAGCCCCGCGCTTATATAATTTAATGAAATTTGGATAGCAATGTTAAAATAAGTTGTCTGCAGAAAGCCGCAGAGAATATACCATTTAAGTTCCCGTTTACCTGGCAGCGGGATTTTTTTAATATAGGTTAACCCAAAAAGTACAATTGCCCCAAGCAAAAACCGAAAGGCTGCAAACAAAACAGGTGGGAACACATCATTGCCCAGCTTCATAATAACAAAATTAAAACCCCATACAATACATAAAAAAAGCATCAATCTATTCATTCATGATTCCCCCCGTGTCATTAGAACAATATATCTAACGATAATAAAAAATTCAAATTTGACACTTTTCCATTTAAAATACAACTCTATTCAAAATATTTTAGAACTTTCTAGAACTTTTTAGACTCTCTATACCTCGGAAGCAAATTCCCTTCACACTTAAGTACACCTAATTATATAAAACAATTTATGTTAAAATAAATGATACTTTCAAGGATGTTGAGAGCAAATCAATTCAGTAATGATTTACTCTCTACCTTCTAATTTACAAATCAGGTAAAGCTTAGGAGTGTATTTAGTCATGAACAAAAAAGACATAGCTCAGATTCGAAAACAATTCAAAATAAATAATGATTTACTCAAGATCTCCGAAATTTTTAATGTATATATTATGAAGGAATCAAGTGACATTTATCATCACCAAAGTCAACCTTTTGAAATGCTTGACCAAGATCAACAAGAGTTATTTTTGAATAACTTTAAAAAATTACTTGCCGGCCAATTGGATGAAAAGCTCTTTGAATTAAAGTTTCAACGTGATGCTGAAAATAACAGTCAGCTAATTTTGCATCAAGGATTACTCAGCGATTTGGACGGTTGGAAAGAGCAAATGTTAAAAATTGTAGGAAAAATGCTTGTAAATCAACAATACGAGATGGATATTGTCATTACATTCATTCGTGGTGAATATTTAAAGCCAACAAAACGAAAAAATGAAGAGGCTGAGATAAGTGAACGAGATACCGTTTACTCCCATCCATTCATTCTGTGCAGTCTAAATAATACACAAGAACCAAAAAAAGAATTGCTTTTTGACTATGTCGAGAGAGAGTTCAAGTACAGTTTTGTTGTCGACCCAATTATTAACCTTAATGCTCCAATCGCCGGTTTTCTATTTCCTTGTTTTACCGATAATGTAGCAGATGTCAACCACATTCTGTATTCATCTGGAAAGGTACATGAGCCGGATCACCAATTCATCGAGGAAGTTTTAAATGGCGAAGAAACAATGACTGCAAAAGATGACAAAATTGTTTTTGAGGAAATTATTAAAGAAGCAACAGGAGATCAATTAAATACATCTACTCTTTCTAATGTGTATGAAGAGATTAACCGTATGATAGAAGAAAATGAAGAAGAAGAACAACCAAAATTAGACTCCAAAGACATTGAACGTGTTTTAAAGATAAGCGGCCTTGAAGATATAAATGGGGAAAAGGTAGAAACAGCCTTCCAAAAAGTAATTGATGATGACAAATATGAGTTAAAAGCAAGTAGCGTCATCCCGAAATATACTTCAAAATCAATTAAAATCAACACGAAAATAGCGAACATTTCTATTAGTCCACAAGATTTAAGATACGTCAAACAAGTTCATTTAAGTGGTAAACGCTACCTCATGATTGAAGTGGAAGAAGATACTGTCATTGAAGGCTTCACGATGATTCCAGAAGCTTTTGGTGGGAACTAAATAAACAAGATTTGTTGGTTACAATGCGAACTAAAGAATGGCACGGTTCTGAAGTTTCTTTCTTGGTTAAAGGAAGAAGCTTTAGAACCTTCTTTTGTGAGCAACCAAAAATCTTAAAAGAAATTTTCTTCAGATGATTGAATTTTTTAAAATTAACAGATACTTACCTCTCAGAGAGTTAATTTCACAAGCTGTTTTATAAAATTAAGCAAAAAAGCGATTAGCTTGTTTAAGCATGCTTCCATTAACGTTCTAAAATACCTAAATAGCCATGAAGCTTGCAAATTGGCTAATAGTTAAGTCCGATCATATGCTTTAGGAGGTGATTCCATCCACCCTTTATCAATTAAAATATTTGCACCATCATCAACAAACAATCCTATGTTTATGAGAGTTCTTCCATATAACATTGCTATATCTCTTCTTCCATTTACCGCTAGTGAATTTCCAAACGACCTTATTTTCATGGAGAACATGTCAACCTTATGAAATAACATTATTTTATCGGAAAAAGGTGGATATGTAGACGTTGTGACTAAATGGTCGATAAATGACGGTGATAATAGGTTTTCTTTATGAAGTTTTTCCATATACTGCTTAACTGCTTTATCAGTCATGTCTAAACCTCGTTTAAACAAAGCCTTTATCTTTTCATCCTTAACGATCTGATGAAATCCCAATAATAATGCCTTACTTGTTGTGTTATTTTCAATGTTATCATAAAGATGAGTAATTTCTAATGCATGTAATGGTCGGATATCACCAACAAAACCCTTTAAGTAATTCTGTTTTTGAATATAATCAGTTCCTTCAGGTGTTGGAATAATAGGAGGCTTTGAAATTAATTTCTTTTCAAATAAAACCTCATTTATCTGCCCCAAGAAGATAGTTGTAGATTGCATACAATAAACAAAAAATTCTCTTATATCTTCCCTCATTACTAATGGAATTGCTACGGCGTAAATACTAAGCCCTGCCTTAGCTGCATATTTCAAATAGTGTACATAAAATACATCTTCGTATAAACGTGGGGCACCTAGATTTACATCATCATTAGTGAATCCTACAGGTATTGGGAAATTACCTTTTTTAAAAAAACCTTCTATCCTCTGTATAAAATCCCTACTTAATGCTATACCATTTTCCAATAGCGTCTTAATATATTCATCATTGCAATGTTGAAGAAAATAATTTAGGATTTGAATAGACATGCTGTTTCCATTATAAGTAGCCCAAAGTTTACCCATTTCAACTGATGTTAAAGATTGAGATTCATCTAATTCTTTTGTGCTTAAATTAATGGGTTTTAAAATATCCATTGGATTTAAATCCATCAGTAATCCCCTTTCACGCATTTTTGTTTAGGATTACCGTTAAGATTTAATTTTATGTAAAGTGATATGTTACATTGAATATCTACGCTCATATGACCGCCAAAATGAAAAAAAGGCCTCCAACCAGTTGTAAACTGATGAAAGACCTTCTCTGATATGGTGATTTTCGAGAAAAAAGTGAGCATTTTTTGCCTACCTATGGGCAAAATTATAATTTTATTCTTAAAAATCCCTATATATCAAGGCTTTATGATGTTTTTTACATCATGCCGCCCATACCACCCATACCACCCATGCCACTCATATCAGGCATGCCGCCGCCACCTTCTTCAGGCTTGTCAGCGATAACAGCTTCAGTTGTTAAGAACATTGCTGCTACAGAAGCTGCGTTTTGTAACGCAGAACGAGTTACTTTAGTTGGGTCAACGATACCAGCTTCAAACATGTTTACCCACTGGCCGTTTGCAGCGTTGAAGCCAATTCCAACTTCTTCTTTCTTTAAGCGCTCAACAACAACAGACCCTTCAAGTCCTGCATTGTGTGCGATTTGACGAACTGGTTCTTCAAGTGCACGAAGAATGATGTTGATACCTGTTTGAGTATCGCCTTCTTCTTGAAGTGCAGCTACTTTGTTATATACATTTACTAGAGCAGTACCACCACCAGAAACGATACCTTCTTCTACTGCAGCACGAGTAGAGTTTAGAGCATCTTCGATACGTAGTTTACGCTCTTTTAATTCAGTTTCAGTTGCAGCACCAACTTTGATTACTGCTACACCGCCAGCTAGTTTAGCTAAACGTTCTTGTAATTTTTCCTTATCAAATTCAGAAGTAGTTTCTTCTAATTGAGCACGGATTTGGCTTACACGGCCTGCAATTTGTTCAGCTTCTCCAGCACCTTCAACGATTGTTGTATTTTCTTTTGAAACAACAATTTTAGATGCACGGCCTAATTGATCAATATTAGCAGATTTAAGATCTAAACCTAATTCTTCAGTGATAACTTCACCGCCAGTTAAGATCGCAATATCTTCAAGCATTGCTTTACGACGATCACCGAAGCCAGGTGCTTTTACTGCTACTGCATTGAATGTTCCGCGAAGTTTGTTAACTACTAGAGTAGCTAATGCTTCACCTTCTACATCTTCTGCAATTAATAATAGAGGCTTACCTTGTTGAACAACTTGCTCTAAAACAGGTAAGATTTCTTGAATGTTTGTGATTTTTTTATCAGTGATTAATACATATGGGTTTTCAAGAACTGCTTCCATTTTATCAGAATCAGTTACCATGTATGGAGATGCATAACCACGGTCAAACTGCATACCTTCTACTACTTCTAATTCAGTAGAGAAACCTTTAGATTCTTCAATTGTGATAACTCCGTCGTTACCAACGCGTTCCATTGCTTCTGCGATTAATTGACCTACTTCTTCATCAGCAGAAGAGATTGCAGCAACTTGTGCAATAGATTCTTTACCTTCGATTGGTTTAGAAATAGCTTGTAGCTCTTCTAAAGCAACAGCAACTGCTTTTTCAATTCCCTTACGAACAACCATTGGATTTGCTCCAGCAGTTACGTTCTTTAATCCTTCACGGATCATTGCTTGAGCTAAAACAGTTGCAGTTGTTGTACCGTCACCAGCAACATCGTTTGTTTTGCTAGCAACTTCAGCAACAAGCTTAGCACCCATGTTTTCGAAAGCATCTTCTAATTCGATTTCTTTCGCAATTGTAACACCATCATTTGTAATTAAAGGAGAACCGTATTTCTTTTCTAATACGACGTTACGTCCTTTAGGTCCTAATGTAACTTTAACAGCATCTGCCAATGCATCAACACCACGAAGCATTGAACGACGAGCATCTTCACTGAATTTAATATCTTTAGCCATTTTTACAAGACCTCCTCAAAGTTTTAAATGTTTTCTATGATATGTGTGCTGTTTCTATTAACCGATAACAGCTAAAATGTCGTTTTCACGTAAAATTAAGTATTCTGTACCTTCATATTTCACTTCAGTACCAGCATATTTTGAGAAGATAATACGATCGCCTTCTGCTACTTCAAGAGCTACTTTTTCTCCACTATCTAATACACGACCTGTACCAACAGCTACTACTTTACCTTCTTGTGGCTTCTCTTTCGCACTATCTGGAAGGACGATACCACTAGCAGTTTTTTCTTCTGATTCAACTAACTCGATAATAACGCGATCACCTAATGGCTTTAACAAGTGAAACAACCTCCTCAAATTCGTTAAAAAATGATTATTTTTCCTTTTTATTAGCACTCGTTGTCCTTGAGTGCTAACACAATTATTATATTATATAAGATCTCTTCTAATTTCAAGTCTGAAGTTAAAATTTTTTTGAAGAACTTGCCTAAAAGATTATGTCTAAATTGTAAATACAATAAACATCTTTTGATTAATTCACCATAGTTATCATACATATGATATTTGAAAGGTATGATACAATAGGGTTTGATTAATTTTGCCCATGTTCAATTCCGTGATCAGATGTTCTGTCAAATATCACATCATTAGTCAAATGAAGGAGGCCTCTATGAAAAAGCATTATTGGTTTATTTTATTAACATATATGCTCATGCAGCTTTCAGGGGTTGCTGGGATCAGATTATTTCATTATTTAGATATAGGAGCTACACAGGTTGAAAGATTTGCATATTGGACAATCTTTAGCTTTACCCTTGCGTTTATCATTATTCTCTTTTTATTAAGGAAAGAACGTAAGAATGAGAGTTTACTTCGCGGGGAACCTTCATCTGTTGGCGCTTCTGTCGGTTGGGCAATTGGCGGATTCTTATTAGCTATTTTCGCCCAGAGCCTTGCTGCAAACATCGAAATTAATCTATTTGGTGTAGAGCCTGGATCAGAAAACACAGAAATGATTGTTAGTGTCATCGAAGTAACACCATTAGTCATTATTGTTACTTCAATTATCGGACCGATATTAGAAGAGATCATTTTCCGAAAAATAATCTTTGGTGTGTTATATAAAAGGACGAACTTTATCATTGCTGGCCTTATCAGCTCACTTCTTTTTTCGCTTTTGCATGGTGAGCCTCAGCACCTTCTTTTATATGCGTCGATGGGTTTTACCTTTGCCTTTTTATATGTAAAAACAAAGCGGATCATAGTACCTATCTTTGCCCATGTGGCAATGAATACGATGGTAATCATAGTTCAAACTGTATTTCGTGAGGACATTGAAAAAATGATGAAGCAAGTTGAAGACATGCAGCAAGTGCAAGTTATTATTGGAGGCCTTTTAACATGAGAACAAACCCTATATCCATGGGATTCTTTTATTTAACGATGGGGTTGCTGTTTACGTATTTAGCAATTAACAGTGCTGAAAATGGAATTTTTTCTTTTCCGACAATCGTTTTAATTCTAATTGCAACCTTTGATATCGGAGTGGCAATTAGAATGTTTATCCTATCTAGTAAAATCAAAAAAATGAACAAAAAAAAATGAGACTTTATTCAGTCTCATTTTTTGCATTCTCTTCCTCGAACCTTAGCTTCTGAGCTTTCCTATATGTAATTCTGGATACCCAAATACTAATTTCATATAAAATAAACAACGGTATCGAAACCATTAAATGTGATGTTAATTCTGGTGGTGTAATAAGTGCCGCAATGACAAGTAGAACAAAGTAGGCATATTTTCGCACCTGAGATAAGAACATCGGCGTAACAATTCCTAATCTTGTAAGAAACATAATAACTACAGGTAACTGAAACAGCAGCCCAAACGGAACAGTTAGCTGCAATAAAAAAGTAAAATATTCATGAATTCCAATTACTTGATTAACTTCTAGATCATTCGAGATCCTTTCCATAAAATCAACCACAAATGGAAACAAGATAAAATATGAAAAGGAAACCCCGACAAAAAACAACCCTAGTGACATTGGGATATAACTTAAAGTAACGCGCCTTTCTTTCTCGTATAAGCCCGGACTAACGAACGACCATAGCTGATACAAAATAACAGGTGACGTTATGACAAATGCAATAAGAAACGCAAATTGCATGTAAACCATTAATGGATCTGTTAAATTAAACGAATTTAGTGTTAAATTCTTTGCTTCATCTGTTTGCTGTAAATAAACGATAATCGGTCTTGAAAGTAAAAAGCCAGCAATAATAGCTATGAAAAAGAAAACGACAACAATAACAAGTCGTTTTCTAAGCTCTGTTATATGTTCAATGACCGACATTTCATTATTTTTCATATCGGTTTCATCCTATCTTACTTGACTTCGTCCTTCTTTTCTATCTTTTTCACATCATCTTCTTCATCATCTGCTAAACCTTTTGTTGCATTTTTAAATTCACGTAATGAATTACCTACTGCTTTACCAAGATCAGGTAACTTTTTTGGTCCAAAAATAAGTAATGCAACAAATGCAATTAATAATAGGCTTCCGAATCCAAGTGTTGGCATCGAAATCCACCTCCCTGTCTTTATTATTTATCTTCATTAGGATAATGTTTTAAAAAATAAACTAACGACTGAAGCTCAACCGCTAAATCAATATGATGGATCCGTATTTCATCTGGAACATTTAATCTAGCCGGAGTAAAGTTTAAGATCCCTTTAATTCCTTTGACAATAAGTCTGTCAGTAATAGACTGAGCGACAGTTGCAGGTACTGTTAAAATTGCTACAGTTACATCCTCTGGAATAATTTCTTCGAGATGATCTAAATCATAGACAGGAACTCCACCAATTTCTGTTCCAATTTTCTTATTATCAACATCAAATGCAAGTGAAATAACAGTATTATTATTCTTGGTAAAATTATAATGTAAAAAAGCTGTCCCTAAATTACCGACACCTATTAAACATACCTTCGTTGTTTCATCTTGATCTAATGTTTTTCTAAAAAAGGATAACAAATAATTCACATTATAACCATACCCTTTTTTACCTAGCGCACCAAAATATGAGAAATCTCTCCGAATAGTGGCAGAATCTACCTTTACAGCATCACTTAGCTCGGCAGAAGAAACACGCTGCTTACCAGATGAGTGTAAATTTTTTAAAAACCGGTAATATAAAGGCAAACGCTTAGCGGTTGCCTGCGGAATTTTAGATTGTTCTATATTCACTCTTTATCCCTCACATTCATACAAAACGTGCTATGACGTACCAACGTCACCATCCAAAATGAAGGGAAGAACTGTGTATAACTACAAGCCCAACACCAATATGGCGGCGTGAACGGCGCAACATAATAAATATTTATTGCAAAGAACTAGTTGCTTTTAACTAAGATGTTTTATCAATCAACTATTTGTTATTCACTAGCTCATTATATCTTCCCTGATGAAATCTCCACTTTTGCCACCAGTTTTTTCTACTAGATAGGTTGGTCCGATAACCATCCCTTTATCCACAGCTTTACACATATCATAAACTGTAAGCGCTGAAATGCTTGCAGAGGTTAACGCTTCCATTTCGACACCTGTACTGCCTTTTGTTTTTACAGTTGAACTTATCAAAAGTATATATGTACTATCACTTTTTTCCCATTCAAACTCAATATCTACACCTTTAATTGGAATAGGATGACACATAGGGATGACATTTGATGTTTGTTTAGCTGCCATTATACCAGCAACCTGTGCAACAGATAATACATCACCTTTTCCAATTTCATGATTGGTGATCTTTTCATATACCTCTTTTGTCACTTGAATGCTTGTCTTTGCACGTGCTGTTCTAACTGTTATTTCTTTTGCAGAGATATCAACCATTTTCGCTCTGCCTTGCTCATTAAAATGGGTAAATTCTGACATATTCATATCTCCTTATACGTAGACTATACACTATTTTTTAAAATCTGTCTGTTTGTTATTGTGACAATTATATGGATAGACCAAAAGCGCAAGCGCCTTGAACAGCCCCGACAAGCATAAGATGATTTAGAATAGAAGGCGTTCTTTGCCTTCAATTCTAAATTAGCTTATGACCTCGAGGGGCTAGGCGCTGGAGCTGAATCTCGTGCGCTTATCCACAGTTTAAGAATTTTATAATTTCCTAAACGAGAACAAAAGCGCAAGCGCCTTGCTAAGAGACGTAGAAAAAGAACACTCCGTCCAACAATATAGATATCTATTGTATCTTTGTTGCCCATATGTCCCTATTAAGCTAAACTTAAAGCATTAGTAGAGGTGAAAACAATGATATTGTTACAAATAAATCAACTTAGTAAATATTTCGGCGCTGACCCTATTTTATCGAATATTAAGCTAGAAGTACAAACAAGAGACAAAGTTGCCATTGTGGGACGTAATGGGGCCGGAAAATCAACCCTTTTAAAAATAATTGCTGGAGTCATGTCACATGATTCTGGTGATATCATTAAACCAAAAGATGTATCAATCGGCTACTTAGCTCAAGATACGGGATTAGAATCTCAATTATCAATATGGGAAGAAATGAATTTAGTATTTAAAGAGCTTCAGTTAATGGAAAAGGAAATGAGACTTGTTGAGCAAAGAATGGCAACAGTTGACCCTGCCCATGAATCACTTAAATTTGAGAAACTCCTAAAAGAATATGACATCTTACAAGTGAAATTCAAAGAAAACGGTGGATATCAATATGAAGCTGATATTCGATCTATCCTTCATGGACTCGGATTTAGCGAGTTTGATCCAGGTACTAAAATATCTTCGTTGAGTGGTGGCCAAAAAACCCGCCTCGCACTAGGGAAATTACTATTAACAAGCCCTGACCTTTTAATATTAGATGAACCAACTAACCACTTAGATATTGAAACTTTGACATGGCTTGAACAATACTTGCAAAACTACCCTGGAGCGATTTTAATTGTTTCTCATGATAGATACTTTTTGGATAAAATTGTAACTCAAGTATACGAGATTAGTCGACATACGAGTACAAAATATCTCGGTAATTACAGCAGCTACTTACAGTATAAAGCAGAAAACTACGAAAAAGAGCTTAAAAGCTATGAAAGACAACAGGAAGAAGTAGCTAAGTTAAAAGACTTTATCCAACGTAACCTAGCCCGTGCTTCGACAACTAAGCTTGCACAAAGCAGAAGAAAAAAGTTAGAGAAAATGGATTTAATGAATAGGCCACTTGGTGACGAAAAATCAGCCAACTTTCAATTTGATATTGAAAGACAAAGTGGAAATGATGTCTTAAAGGCTAAAGACATCTCTGTTTCATATGACTCGGTTCATCCTGTCATTTCAAACATATCCTTTTCTATTTCACGTGGTGATAGTATCGCACTAGTTGGTCCAAATGGTATTGGTAAATCTACATTACTCAAATCTATTGTTCAGAAGCTTGACTCATTAACTGGCTCATTTGCCCTTGGCTCCCATGTGCAAATTGGCTATTACGATCAACAGCAGGCAGATTTAACATCTAATAAGCGTGTGCTGGACGAGCTTTGGGATGAATATCCACAGAAGACGGAAAAGGAAATTCGTACAGTTCTAGGAAACTTTCTATTTTCTGGTGACGATGTTTTAAAGTCTGTTTCAACTCTCAGTGGTGGAGAAAAGGCGAGACTTGCACTATCAAAACTAATGCTTCAAAACGCGAACTTTCTTATTCTAGATGAACCGACAAATCATCTTGACCTAGATAGTAAAGAAATTTTAGAAAACGCATTAATTGATTACCCTGGAACAATTTTATTTGTTTCACATGACCGCTATTTTATCAATAGAATCGCTACAAAAGTATTTGAACTCTCACCTAATCATTTGAGAGAGTACTTAGGAGACTATGATTATTTCCTAACTAAAAAGGAAGAACAATTAGAGCTAGAACGGTTAGAACAGGAGGCTGGGGGGAAATCAGCTTCTCAAAAGGTGATGACAGCACAGCCAGAAGGTAAACTTTCCTATCAACAAGAAAAAGAACAAAAAAAGCTTGAAAGACAGAAGCAACGAAGAATAGAAGAGATCGAGGCTGAGATAGGTCATATAGAGGAACAAATTGAAAAAAATGAAGCTCTTCTCTGTGATCCAAACATCTATCAAAATCATGAAGAAGTACAAAGAATTAACTCTGAGAATGAACTTCTTCAATCAAAGCTAGAAAATTTAATGAATGAATGGGAAGAGTTACACTAAGAAAAGCGGAAGCGGCTTGCTCAGCGACGAGAAACAAGAGCACTCCGTATGAGATAAAGGAAACACGAAGAGCGTTAGCGATTCGATGTTGACTTAGCGTATAAGGAGTGTGAAGTTCACTAGGCGCTAGGCGCTGGAGCTAGACACCAAAACTAAGTATAAAAGTTATACTTCTTTACTTTAAAAAAAAACAGCGAAGCAACTTCGCTGTTTTTTACTTTAAATGTGAGTTACATATATCTTTCGACATTTTTTTAACGCCTAGATAATAATAGAGAGATCAGTAAGGTTTTCTTTACTTTTATCCACACTATAATTCCTTTATTTCCAACATATCAACAGACTTATACACATTATCCACAAAAAATCTAAAAACTATCCTAGTTATACACAACCTAAACTATGCCGATATGACAGGATTTTTACTCGTTTTACACAATTCTACAAATATCGTGCATATTCTGTGGATAACTTTGTTCATAACTCTTATTTACATATAAAAAAGGTGACTCAATCATACCTTCAGCTCAATATATAGATCAATACAAGGTAAAAGATCTATATATAAGTAAACTAGGAAGGTTATGACCCAATTGAGCCACCTTTTAATATGATGTTAATTCAAGTCCAGGATTCGCATTTAGAGCTAAATCACTTCTAATGCCTTTATCATATAGAACGCTACCAATAGCCGCAATCATTGCTGCATTATCTGTGCAGAGGGACAAAGGTGGAATAATTAATTCTAACCCATCCCTTGAAGAAAACTCTTTTTCTAAAGCTGTACGCAAGCCTTTATTTGCTGCAACACCACCAGCTAGTAACAGTTGTTTTACAGGATATTTATCCACAGCTTGTGATGTTTTTGTCACGAGCACATCAATAACACTTGCTTGAAAACTAGCAGCAACATCTTTAGCTTCCAATATTATTCCCTTTTGCTTTGCATTGTGCAGCGTATTTATAACTGCTGATTTGAGTCCACTAAAGCTAAAATCAAATGATCCTGCACCTAACCAAGCTCTTGGCAAATCAATTGTTGGTTTTCCCTCATGTGCTAATCGGTCAATATGTGGACCACCAGGATAAGGGAGCCCTAAAGTTCTTGCAACCTTATCATATGCTTCCCCGGCTGCATCATCCAATGTTTCACCGATCACTTCAAAATTAGCATGTTCTTTCATATAAACAAGCTCAGTATGCCCACCTGATACCACTAAAGCTAATAACGGAAACTCTAACTCTTTAATAAGACGATTTGCATAAATATGGCCGGCTATATGATGAACACCTATAAGTGGTATACCATGGGAAAATGCTAATGCTTTTGCGGCATTAATCCCTGTTAATAAGGCACCAACCAGACCTGGTCCTTCAGTTACTGTAATTGCTGATAAGTCATTAAAGTCAAGGTTCGCTTGTTTCATTGCTTCCTCAAAGACAATTGTTAATTGTTCAACATGGTGTCTAGAAGCAATCTCAGGGACTACACCTCCAAATCGCTTATGACTCTCAATTTGTGAGGCTACTACATTTGCTACGATTTCACGACCATTTTTAATAATAGCTACAGCTGTTTCATCACAGCTTGTTTCAACACCTAATATATATTGATCTGTTCGATTCATACTAAATTCACCCACATTACTAAAGCATCTTCTTGATTATCTGTATAATATCTCTTTCTTATTCCACCTGATAAAAACCCGACCTTTTTATATAAAGATTGTGCAATATGATTAGAAACTCTTACCTCTAAGGATAACCGTTTTGCATTCATTTCTTTACTTAACTGGATTGAAAACCTTAGAAGAGCTTCACCAATCTTCATTTTACGATAATCGGGGTGTACTGCTATGTTTGTAATTTGTGCATCATCCATAATCACCCATAAGCCACAGTAGCCAATCACTTTCCCCTCAAATTCCACTACTAAATACTTTGCAAATAAATTTTGCTCGAGTTCATAAAATAATGACTCTTTCGACCAAGGTGCTGAAAATGAAAGCAATTCGATTTGATAAACCTCTTCAACATCTTCTCTTTGCATCTTTCTTATCGTAAACCTATTATCCAAGTTCTCCACCATCTTACTTTTGCTGTTCTAGCCATTTTGCTTCTGCTTCAGCTAGTCGGATATAATTTGGAACAAGGGAATGGACATCTGACGCTTCTTTTGTTAAGCCAATTAACCCTAGTTCACTTGGTCTCGGGTTATTTAACGTAACTTGTCCAAATTCACCCATATCTCCTAACGTGCTAACAATTGTTTCTTTATGAATCACAACGTCATTACCTACAAATAAAACCCGTTCCTTTTTATCCTCAAGTATTTTTAGCCAATCAGCAAGTAAAAGATTTTGATCGTTTTTAATTGTTACTAATCCTCCATTAGCATATTGATATAAGCCAGTATAAACTTGGCCTCTTCTCGCATCAAATATAGGAGAAATGAATCCATTAAAATATCTTCCGTTTGCTGCTAACACTTCTAGACTAGAGACACCTACTATTGGGATTTTCAAAGACCATGCCATTGTTTTCGCGATTGATACCCCGATACGAACCCCAGTATATGATCCAGGACCAGTAGCTACCACTATTTTATCAAGCTGCTGCGGGGTTACGTCACAATCACTTAGTAACCTATCTATAGCTGGCATTGCACGTACAGAATGGTTCTTTTTCAAATTTGTAATATACTCACCAATTACATTTCCTTCATCGACTAACGCTATTCCGAGCACATAATTGGTCGTATCAATTGCTAATACTTTCATTGCTTAACTCCTTACATATTTCAACATAATGAGAACCATATGGAGTCATCATGATTTTCCTTGTTGAATCATTTACATATAAGATTTTTATATCCAATCGTTCACTTGGTAATTGGTCTTCTATTAGATGTGCCCACTCTACCACTGTAATTCCATCTCCATGAAAATACTCATCAAAGCCTAAATCTTCATCAGCGTCCTCTAAACGATAAACATCCATATGATATAAAGGCAATCTTCCATCTTTATACTCTTTAATAATTGTAAAAGTCGGACTGTTTACATTGCGCTTTATTCCTAAACCTTTTGCTAAACCTTTTGTAAATGTTGTTTTTCCTGCACCTAAATCCCCTTCAAGTGTCACAACATCACTTTTTTTCACCTTTTCAGAAAGGCGCTTTGCAATTTCTAATGTTTCTTCAGAGCTATTTGTACTAAATTCGAATTCTTCCACTCTTACTCACCTTACTTATCTATTGAAGTGGTTGTAACCAGACTTTTCAAGCTTTATCACTTCTTGATTTTCTCTCTTTAGTAAAACGCCAGAATGGCTACAAGTAACCAGGCCAATCTTGGTAATTTTAATCATTTGCTCATCACATGCTTGTTTTAATTCAGTCCATGATTCTATTGAGGTAGTACCAACTAACTCAAAATCCTCACCACCAAAAAGGATCCACTTGTTTATATCATTAAAATTCTTTAATAAGAGCAATTCACTACTAACTGGAAGATCAATTTCATTAATTTCTATTCCTAACTGACTTGCATCAGCAATTTCATGAAGCTCACTTGCTAAACCATCACTAATATCATTTAAAGAAGCTCTTTCCAGTTTTGCGATAAGCCTACCCACTTTAACCTGTGGAATTGGCTTCTTATGACGATTAATAAGATAATTCTTATTCTTTTTATCTTCAATCGCTACTTGGTCTAATAATACAGCTAATCCAGCAGAAGAGTCTCCAATATTCCCTGTAACAAAAACGATATCTCCATCTCTAGCATTACTTCTAAGCGTCAGTACGTTGGGTTCTACTTCACCAATAACTGTAACTGTTATAGTAAGCTTGTCTGCAGTAGAAACCGTATCACCGCCTAATAAATCCATTTGATACATTTCCGCAAGCTCTTGCATTCCCTTAAATATCTCTAAAAGCTCATGTTCTTCCCAACTAGATGGAATAGCAATAGAAACCAAATAATAGATAGGGTTTGCGCCCATTGCTGCAATATCGCTTATATTCACAGCTAACGACTTATAACCAATTTCTCGCGGAGAAGATAAAGTTTTAAGAAAATGTACACCTTCTACCATTGAATCAACACATACTACTTGATTTTTATGAACTGAAGGCTCATAAACAGCAGCATCATCACCAATTGCTACTTTTACATTTTCTTGAAATATTCGATTGGGTTTTATTTTACTAATAAAATCAAATTCATCCATGTCTTTCTCCTAAATTATGAAAAAACCTTAGGAATTGTTTCCTAAGGAATGATCTCTTTTTAGTTTAGCTAATAGTTGTAGTTTATCCAAGTTTTTCACATTCTATCGTATCACATTTATCTTTATGTTGGCATTACAATTTTTTTTGCTCAAAGGTAATTAAAAAAGGACATAAAAAAAACGAAACATCTATGTTTCGTAACAATCAAAAAATGGCGGTCCGGACGGGACTCGAACCCGCGACCTCCTGCGTGACAGGCAGGCATTCTAACCAACTGAACTACCGGACCATTTGGTTGCGGGGACAGGATTTGAACCTGCGACCTTCGGGTTATGAGCCCGACGAGCTACCAGACTGCTCCACCCCGCGATAATAAAAAGTATTTAGTTATTAATTAACTTAAGAAATCACCTGGCAACGTCCTACTCTCACAGGGGGAAACCCCCAACTACCATCGGCGCTGAAGAGCTTAACTTCCGTGTTCGGCATGGGAACGGGTGTGGCCTCTTCGCCATCATTACCAGATAAAATATTAAGTTGAAGGGATATTCCTTCAAAACTAGATAACGATTCACAATTCAATTCACTTCATTTAACGCCTTTATTAGGTTAAGTCCTCGATCGATTAGTATCTGTCAGCTCCACACGTCACCGCGCTTCCACCTCAGACCTATCAACCTGATCATCTTTCAGGGATCTTACTAGCTTACGCTATGGGAAATCTCATCTTGAGGGGGGCTTCATGCTTAGATGCTTTCAGCACTTATCCCTTCCGCACATAGCTACCCAGCTATGCCTTTGGCAAGACAACTGGTACACCAGCGGTGCGTCCATCCCGGTCCTCTCGTACTAAGGACAGCTCCTCTCAAATTTCCTACGCCCACGACGGATAGGGACCGAACTGTCTCACGACGTTCTGAACCCAGCTCGCGTACCGCTTTAATGGGCGAACAGCCCAACCCTTGGGACCGACTACAGCCCCAGGATGCGATGAGCCGACATCGAGGTGCCAAACCTCCCCGTCGATGTGGACTCTTGGGGGAGATAAGCCTGTTATCCCCGGGGTAGCTTTTATCCGTTGAGCGATGGCCCTTCCATGCGGAACCACCGGATCACTAAGCCCGACTTTCGTCCCTGCTCGACTTGTAGGTCTCGCAGTCAAGCTCCCTTGTGCCTTTACACTCTACGAATGATTTCCAACCATTCTGAGGGAACCTTTGGGCGCCTCCGTTACATTTTAGGAGGCGACCGCCCCAGTCAAACTGCCCACCTGACACTGTCTCCCAGCCCGATAAGGGCTGTGGGTTAGAATTTCAATACAGCCAGGGTAGTATCCCACCGACGCCTCCACCGAAGCTAGCGCTCCGGCTTCTCAGGCTCCTACCTATCCTGTACAAGCTGTACCAAAATTCAATATCAGGCTACAGTAAAGCTCCACGGGGTCTTTCCGTCCTGTCGCGGGTAACCTGCATCTTCACAGGTACTATAATTTCACCGAGTCTCTCGTTGAGACAGTGCCCAGATCGTTACGCCTTTCGTGCGGGTCGGAACTTACCCGACAAGGAATTTCGCTACCTTAGGACCGTTATAGTTACGGCCGCCGTTTACTGGGGCTTCGGTTCAAAGCTTCGCTTACGCTAACCTCTCCCCTTAACCTTCCAGCACCGGGCAGGCGTCAGCCCCTATACTTCGCCTTGCGGCTTCGCAGAGACCTGTGTTTTTGCTAAACAGTCGCCTGGGCCTATTCACTGCGGCTTTTCCGGGCTATTCACCCTAAAAAGCACCCCTTCTCCCGAAGTTACGGGGTCATTTTGCCGAGTTCCTTAACGAGAGTTCTCTCGCTCACCTTAGGATTCTCTCCTCGCCTACCTGTGTCGGTTTGCGGTACGGGCACCTCTCACCTCGCTAGAGGCTTTTCTTGGCAGTGTGGAATGAGGAACTTCGGTACTATAGTTCCCTCGCCATCACAGCTCAGCCTTATGTGACAACGGGATTTGCCTCGTTGTCAGCCTAACTGCTTGGACGCGCATATCCAACAGCGCGCTTACCCTATCCTTCTGCGTCCCCCCATTGCTCAAATGGTGAGGAGGTGGTACAGGAATTTCAACCTGTTGTCCATCGCCTACGCCTTTCGGCCTCGGCTTAGGTCCCGACTTACCCTGAGCGGACGAGCCTTCCTCAGGAAACCTTAGGCATTCGGTGGAGGGGATTCTCACCCCTCTTTCGCTACTCATACCGGCATTCTCACTTCTAAGCGCTCCACTAGTCCTTACGGTCTAGCTTCACAGCCCTTAGAACGCTCTCCTACCACTGTTCTAAAAGAACAGTCCACAGCTTCGGTGATACGTTTAGCCCCGGTACATTTTCGGCGCAGAGTCACTCGACCAGTGAGCTATTACGCACTCTTTAAATGGTGGCTGCTTCTAAGCCAACATCCTGGTTGTCTAAGCAACTCCACATCCTTTTCCACTTAACGTATACTTTGGGACCTTAGCTGGTGGTCTGGGCTGTTTCCCTCTTGACTACGGATCTTATCACTCGCAGTCTGACTCCTGAATATAAGTCTTTGGCATTCGGAGTTTGACTGAATTCGGTAACCCGTTGGGGGCCCCTAGTCCAATCAGTGCTCTACCTCCAAGACTCTAAATTCAAGGCTAGCCCTAAAGCTATTTCGGAGAGAACCAGCTATCTCCAGGTTCGATTGGAATTTCTCCGCTACCCACACCTCATCCCCGCACTTTTCAACGTGCGTGGGTTCGGGCCTCCATTCAGTGTTACCTGAACTTCACCCTGGACATGGGTAGATCACCTGGTTTCGGGTCTACGACCACGTACTCTTTCGCCCTATTCAGACTCGCTTTCGCTGCGGCTCCGTCTCATCAACTTAACCTTGCACGGGATCGTAACTCGCCGGTTCATTCTACAAAAGGCACGCCATTACCCATTAACGGGCTTTGACTACTTGTAGGCACACGGTTTCAGGATCTATTTCACTCCCCTTCCGGGGTGCTTTTCACCTTTCCCTCACGGTACTGGTTCACTATCGGTCACTAGGGAGTATTTAGCCTTGGGAGATGGTCCTCCCTGCTTCCGACGGGATTTCTCGTGTCCCGCCGTACTCAGGATCCACTCAGGAGGGAACGAAGTTTCAACTACAGGGTTGTTACCTTCTTTGACGGGCCTTTCCAGACCTCTTCATTTACTTCGTTCCTTTGTAACTCCGTATAGAGTGTCCTACAACCCCAAGAGGCAAGCCTCTTGGTTTGGGCTAATTCCGTTTCGCTCGCCGCTACTCAGGAAATCGCGTTTGCTTTCTCTTCCTCCGGGTACTTAGATGTTTCAGTTCCCCGGGTCTGCCTTTATTACCCTATGTATTCAGGTAAAAATACTACT
>NZ_CP055263.1:2152500-2225000 GCF_014217835.1 Metabacillus sp. KUDC1714 | reverse complement strand
TTTGGTGCGGCCGAGAGGACTTGAACCTCCACGGGGTCGCCCCCACTAGGCCCTCAACCTAGCGCGTCTGCCATTCCGCCACGACCGCGAATGAAAACAATGGTGCGGGTGAAGGGACTTGAACCCCCACGTCACAAGGACACTAGATCCTAAGTCTAGCGCGTCTGCCAATTCCGCCACACCCGCATGGTGTGTAAATGGTGAGCCATGAAGGACTCGAACCTTCGACCCTCTGATTAAAAGTCAGATGCTCTACCAACTGAGCTAATGGCTCATTCAAAAATGAGTAATTTAGTATAAAAATGGCTGGGCTAGCTGGATTCGAACCAACGCATGTCGCAGTCAAAGTGCGATGCCTTACCGCTTGGCTATAGCCCATTGAAATGTTACAAATAGATAATAGTTTGAGTGATTATCACTCACTTAAAACAACAAGAATTAAATTTTATCATATCCACATCATCATTTCAAGTTATTCTTTCTGCCAATATCTTGAAAATAATGGCGGTCCGGACGGGACTCGAACCCGCGACCTCCTGCGTGACAGGCAGGCATTCTAACCAACTGAACTACCGGACCAACAGATGAATTTTGTGGAAATAAATAGGAGGTGAGCGTTGTGCATATTCGCAAGTGCGCCCACTTCCTACTTTTCACAATATGATAATGACCCGTACGGGATTCGAACCCGTGTTACCGCCGTGAAAGGGCGGTGTCTTAACCGCTTGACCAACGGGCCGAAATATGGCGGAGAAGGAGGGATTTGAACCCTCGCGCCGCTCGCGCGACCTACACCCTTAGCAGGGGCGCCTCTTCAGCCACTTGAGTACTTCCCCATATGGCTCCGCAGGTAGGACTCGAACCTACGACCGATCGGTTAACAGCCGATAGCTCTACCACTGAGCTACTGCGGAATAATTGTTACAGACTTCTTTTATTATATTGAGTAAAGGTTGTCCTGTCAAGACTCCATTTCAATTTAATCTGTAAGTTAGTTGCCATCAGCGACGGCTTTTATAATTTATCACAGCATCATAGGCTCCGTCAACCCTTTTTGTAAAGATAGATTTTACCTCCACATTTACCACACACTAAACGAGTTGTATCAACTCTTCTCTTTCTAGTATACAGTTGATTACAGCTCTTACATTTATAAATCAGAACAACCTTTTTTGTTTCTGGTTCCCCTTTTAAAGGTGTACAAAATCTTGGAGCTCCTACTTTTTTAAGTAGCTCTTTAAAATCCTGATCACCATGTTTATATCCTTTCCCTTCTATATGTAAATGATAATGGCAAAGTTCATGTTTAATAATCCCAACCATCTCATCGATACCATGCTCAAGTAAGTATTTCGGGTTAATATCAATATTGTGGCTTCTTAATAAATATCTTCCACCTGTTGTTCTAAGTCTTTTATTAAAAGTAGCTTGATGGTTAAACGGTTTATGAAAATATGTTAAAGAAATATCTTCAACCATTTGTTGAAGCTTTGTATCATCCACTAAAAACTCCCCCAAATTTAAAGGTAACACTGTACTAGCATTTTGCATACATTATAAACACCCATACTCCATTATAATGAATAAGGAGGTATGAGCAATGCCATCATGGTTACAAAATCAAATGCAACGTGCTTTTTACGAAAAAAATCGCTATCAAATCAAATTACTTAATCAATGCTGGTTTTTCTATAGAGAAAAACACTGCTCTTAAAAGCAGTGTTTCCTTTTAACTCTTTACCATTGCAAGGGCTACTCTACCCTTTTTAAAGTCAACATCATCTACCCACACTGTTACGACATCACCGACAGATACAATGTCAAGTGGATGTTTAACAAAGGATTTGCTCAATTTTGAGATATGAACAAGACCGTCTTGCTTAACACCTATGTCTACAAATGCTCCAAAATCAACAACATTACGTACAGTACCTTGCAATTCCATTCCTTGTTGTAAATCTTCTAGTTTTAATACATCCTTCTTTAATAACGGTTTAGCTACATCATCTCGAGGATCTCTTTCTGGACGGATTAATGCATCACATATATCTTTTAAGGTTAGCTCACCAATGGCAAGCACCTCTGCCGTTTCTTTTAAATTTATATTTGTCACTTTATCTTTTAAATGTTCACTACCCAAATCAGAAACGGACGCGTTTAATTGATCTAGTAATTTTTTCACCTCTGAGTAACGTTCTGGGTGAATGCCTGTCCTATCTAATGGCTGATCACCATCTAACACTCTTAAGAACCCAATACATTGCTCATATGTTTTTGCTCCTAATCGCGGAATATCTTTCAATTGCTTTCGACTAGAAAATCTCCCAAGTTCATCTCTTTTTTTCACAACATTGTTTGCGACTGCTTTACTTAAGCCTGCAACATATTGGAGTAAGGATGAAGAAGCTGTGTTTACATTCACTCCCACTTGGTTTACAACCGTTTCAACTACAAATGTTAATGATTCATTTAGTTTCTTTTGTGATACATCATGCTGATATTGACCAACTCCAACAGATTTCGGGTCAATTTTCACTAATTCAGCTAGTGGATCTTGGAGTCTTCTTGCAATGGATACAGCGCTTCGCTCCTCTACTTGCAAATCAGGAAATTCCTCTCTAGCTAAATCAGATGCAGAATATACACTTGCTCCTGCCTCATTTACGATAAGGTAAGATATTTCGCCTTGCACTTCTTTTAAAACATCTACTATAAATTGTTCCGTTTCTCGTGATGCAGTTCCATTGCCAATTGCCACTACCTCTATATCATACTTTGCCAAAACATCCTTTATAGCTGTTACAGCTTGCTCCTTCTTATTTACTGGTGGGTGAGGATATATAACACCGATGTGAAGCATTTTTCCTGTTTGATCAACAATAGCTAATTTACACCCTGTTCTAAATGCAGGGTCTACACCTAACACCATTCTTCCTTTTAAAGGGGGCTGCAGAAGCAAATTCCTCAGATTTTCTGAGAATATATGTATTGCACGATCCTCGGCTTTTTCAGATAACTCTTTTCTAATTTCCCTCTCTATAGATGGCTGAATTAGTCTTTTATATGCATCTTCAATTGTCTCTATCATGATGTCATATACAATCGTGGCTTTACCCTTTAACTCTTGTTTTTGAATGTAACCTACAATTTGGTCATGTGGCGGCTGTATGGAAACACGGAGTATTTCTTCTTTTTCACCACGATTTAGTGCAAGTACACGATGTGGAACAATTTTTTGGATTGGTTCTTCGTACTCGTAATACATCTCATATACATTTTTTTCATCTTTCTCTTCATCTTTCACCACAGAAGAGATCATTCCCTTTTTAAACGTTACATCGCGGATCCACTGGCGATATTTCGGTTCATCAGATAATTGCTCAGCAATGATATCCTTAGCACCATTTATAGCCTCTTCTACTGAGTTCACTTCTTTCTCTTCATTTAAGAACTCTTTAGCCTTTTCCTCGATATCTCCCTGACTTGGTAATTGAAGAATCCATTCAGCAAATGGCTCGAGACCTTTTTCTTTTGCAACAGTTGCCTTTGTTCGTCTTTTTTGTTTATATGGTCGGTATAAATCTTCAACCTGCTGAAGCTTCATTGATTTATTAATATCAGCAGTGAGTTGTTCCGTTAGTTTTCCTTGTTCTTCAATAAGTCGTATTACTTCTTCTTTACGATTTTCAAGATTTTGTATGTATGTCCACTTTTCAGAAATATCACGAATTTGCACCTCATCGAGTGCACCTGTTTGTTCTTTTCGATACCTTGCAATAAAGGGAACTGTATTTCCTTCTTCAAGTAAGCCTATTACATTTGCTACTTGCTTGAAATTTATCATTAATCCTTTACTGATTTGTTGCATAATTTGATCTCGTTTTTCTACCATCATTAAGCCTCCAACTAAATAGTTCTTTCACCATTATCAGATCATATGTAAACAGTTTACCAAATATAGTTACTTAATTAAAACAGTTAGTCAGATTTGAACTGTTTAAGCTCTCATTTTCCGAAAAATAATAGTCGGTCAATTATTTTAACTCACTAAAATAATTGACCGACTATATATGTTAAGTCATCTTTTCGGCTTTTGGTATATTCATCTAAATATCTTGATAGCTCTTCTACTGTTTGCCCCTTATTAAGTAACGTTTTGACTGCTGGTAATACCAAACCATCAGTATGAATAATAAATTTCGATCCTTTTTCATACGAGTACGTCTGAGTTCGATATTTTTGAGGTTTGCCAGATAGAAAGCCTAAGATTGGTAGAGGATAGATAAAGGACCCGGATGGTGAACTGAGTAAAAAGCGGATATTCCCCACAGAACTATATGTAAACTCATTACTCTTGAAGTTAATTTTTAAGATCGAGACTGTTGCACCTCGTTTATTCTTCAACTCCTGATTACAGAGATCAATTAAGACATTTACATCTTCATCATGATTCTTCTCAACTAGTGTACTTATAGCAGAGGAAGATTCATTTGCATATTCACCACTTCCTAAACCGTCTGCTAAAGCACATATAAAGTAATCATCCATTGCTTTTATAAAAAAGCTGTCACCACAACAGACTTTTCCTTCTTTCGGTACTTGATAAGCTAGTGTATGTACAAAGTTGTTTGATTCGTGAACAATCATCGATTTAACTCCGGAGGCATATCTTTTGATAGAGCATCTTTCAGTTTTTGAATAGCTCTTCTCTGTAGTCTTGATACATGCATTTGCGAGATACCAAGCTGTTCACCCGTTTCCTTTTGGCTTTTATTCATAATAAACGTACAATCAATGATTTCTCTCTCTCTCTCTGTCAAAACGTGTAAAACACTTTGTAATAAAAGCTTTTGGTTTACTTTTTCATACCCTTTATCCTGAGAACCTACAATATCAAGAATGGTAACTGTACTGCCTTCAGAATCAGCTTCAATCGAATGATCAACAGATAAAGCTTGATAGCTTTTACCCATTTCCATTGTTTCTAATACTTCCTCTTCGGTTACATCTAAATATTCTGCTATTTCTTGTACTTTAGGAGATCTTTGATTTTCATTTGTAAGTGTGTCAACTGCTGCTTTAATCTTCGGCCCTAATTCTTTAATCCGCCTCGGAACATGTACACTCCATGTTTTATCTCTTAAGAAACGCTTGATTTCCCCAATAATCGTTGGAATAGCGAAAGCCTCAAATGGCTTTCCAATTGTAGGGTCATATCTTCTAATTGCACCTAATAAACCAATCATACCTACCTGTCTAAGGTCTTCATGGAAACTCTTTCCTTTTGAATACTTTTTAGCTAACGTATCTACTAAGCCGGTATATTGTTCAACAAGAGCTAATTGTGCACTCTTACATTCTGTTTGCTGAAAATCAATAATTAGCTCGTTAACCTCTTCTTTAGTTAGCTTCATAGTTTGAGATGGTTGTGCCATGATCTATCCGCTCCCCGTTTAAGTACTTAGTCATGAAGACCGTTACACCTGAGTTAAGAAGAACACGGACTTCATCCATGAGCGTTTCCATCAAATAGAGACCCAACCCTCCTTCAGGAAGCTGGTCAACTGGGCTTGAAGCAGAATAAGGACCAAGTTCATTTTTGGCTTTTTCGAAATCAAAGCTTTTACCATTATCAGCAACCATTACCTCGAGGCGGTCAGCATAGAGAGCAAACCCTACAACAACTTCACCACCCTCATTACTCTTATAGGCATGATGCACAGCGTTCGTACATGCTTCACTAGTTGCAATTTTCAAATCCTCTATATCATCATATGAATATCCCATTCTACTAGCAATTCCAGAAAGGGTTAACCTGATTATTCCTACATATTCTGGCTTCGCTGGAACCTTCATTTCAATATAATCTACTAATTGGTTCATTGTACCCCACCCTCTGATTTTGAAGATATATCAATGATGTCATTTAGCCCGGTTATACTAAATAAGCGCTCCAAGCGATCTGACAGCTCCACAAGATTTAGATGACCATCGTTTTTTCTTATTATTTTTAACAAACCAACAAATACCCCTAAACCCGTACTATCCATATAAGATACATTTTTCAAATTTACAATTAATTTTGATTTAAACTCTTCGGCTAGTGGTAATAATGCTTCCCTTAGCTTTGGAGCTGTGAATGCATCTATTTCACCTGCAACAAAAACAACCGTCTTATCATCTAATTTGTCTATATCTACTTTAATATTCATCCGTTTTCACCTCAGAAAGAACTAATATGTTATTACATACCCCAATAGAAAAACATTAAACCATTCTTCTTAAAATAATTAAAGTAAAATCATCCCTAAGTTGAAAATCCTGCATTTTTTCAAAGTTTCGATAGATTTTTTCAACGATTTCTTGTGAAGAAAGATCTTTATATTGGCGTATTGAATCTGTAATAACAGACCTTTCAACAAACCCATCATCTGTCCGTGATTCCGTTACACCATCAGATAAAAGGACAATCATATCCCCAGGATCTATGTTTTTTTGGTACTGAATATATTTAACGTTCTGATCTATTCCTAAAACTAGTCCCTTCGTATACAAATCTTCAAATGAGTCGGACCCAGCATGATAAAAGAATCCTGGTTCATGGCCAGCAGATGCATATGTAAATATATGGTCAATCGTATTATACATACCATAAAACATAGTAATAAACATACTAGGATCTACATTTCGTTCAACAACTCTATTCAGGTTCTCTAATATTTGATTAGGATTTCTACGTGATTCTGGAAAGCTGTCCATCGAATATTTAATCATAGACATACATAATGCTGCAGGTATCCCTTTACCAATAACATCTGCAACCGCTATACTGATTCCTTGGTCATCTTCAACAAAGTGATGATAGTCTCCATTCATCTGTTTAGCTGGGATACTTATTGCCCCAATATCTAATGAAGCTGTTGATGGTATTGATGTTTCAAGTAATGTTTGTTGAACATTTGCAGCAATCTGAATCTCTGATCTTATTTCTAATTGTTGATCACGCAAGCTCTGATGCTCCTGATAAGCAAGCCCATATCCCATCATCACTTCTAGTAAGAAGTCCAATGAAGAAAGAACCTCACTTTGGATATCCGGAAAGAGTTCTTGCAGGACGTTTCGATGAGTACTGACGATCTCTTCAGGTGGTATTTGGTGTTCGATTGTTTTTCTACTAAACTTCTGACCTTGATATAGCGCAGTTTCAGTTTGTTCATTTAAGTAATTTCTTAAAAGCTCTCGATATTTCGTTTCTAAAAAATCACGATAATCCATTTATGTCCTCCTAACGAAGCCATTTCACTGCCTTAATATCTGTACCATCTCCGACTGAGGAAGTTATATCAAATTCATCCATTAATCGTCTAACTCCTGGTAATCCAGCACCTAATCCTCCCGATGTCGAAAACCCATCTTCCATCACTTTTCGGATATCTGGTATTCCCGGCCCTTTATCAACGGCTGTGATTTTTAAACCTTTTTTACCTAGGTCATAGATGCGATCTATTCGCATTTCGCCTTGTCCTGCATATAAATAAATATTTCGAGCAAGTTCTGAAATTGCAGTTGTTATTCTTGCTTGATCAACTGTACCGAATCCAAGCTCTTTTGCTACATTCCGACCAAGTTGTCGGGCTGCAACTATGTCCCATTCGGTGACAATTTTGACACAGGATTGGTTTTCCATGCTTTACTCCCCCAACTCCCGCTGTAATGTTTCAAGCCCTTTTTCTAAATCTAAAGCTGTTTCAACATCCTCCAAATGAATGCCTAATTCAATCAATGTAATCGCAACAGCAGGCTGTATTCCTGTTAAAACAACTTTTGCACCCATTAACCTTGACATACTAATAACATCACCGAGTACCTTGGCAATGAAAGAATCGATAACATCAACTGACGTTAAATCAATAACAACCCCATTCGCTCCCGTTTCATGAATCTTATGAAGTAGATCTTCTTGAAATTGAAGCGCAGTTTGGTCATCAAGCTCCCATTGAATGGATATTAGTAGACAATTATATAGCTTTAATATTGGTATTCTAGCATTCATTTGCTATTCCTCCATTGAAACAATTTGACGATTCGTCATCTCTAACGCAGATTCAATACCTTTTTGTAAACTATTTTTAGTAATTACTTGGCTTAAGTCAATACCTAAATTTACGATTGTTTGCGCAATTTCTGGTCTTATCCCAACAAGCAAGCATTTTGCACCTACAAGTCTAACCGCTTCAGATGCTTGAATGATGTGATGGGCAACCATTGTATCAACAACTGGCACACCCGTAATATCGATTAAAACAACTTCAGCTCGATGCTTGACAACTCCTTGTAGAATGTTCTCCATAATCCGCTTAGCTCTTTCAGTATCTATAGTTCCTACTAAAGGCATAACCGTAATATTATCAAAAACAGGAATCAATGGTGCTGATAATTCCTGAAGAGCTATTTTTTGAAGGGATACTGTTCTTTCCCAAGATGATGCATATTGATGCAGCACCTCACTATTAATAGGAGCAATCCATTTATCAAATGCCCACACAAGATTCATCTTCTCTTCTTCCGTATTATTTACTGTCATCATCTCAAAAAGAATTTTGTTCAATTCAGATAATCCAGTTGATATGTATTTTAATGACCAACCTAACTGAACAATTTTTTGAGAAAAGTACTCAATTTTACTAGTTACCTCTTCCCCAAGACTATTAACATTAGTTAATACTATATTAAAATATTCATTACAAATGTTTGTATATAATTTATCAGATATAACAGTTAAGTTTTTTTGATCATCAAGATCTTTCATTCTATCAGTCCACTTATTAATCAATTCTTCGCGATTTACCTGAATAAACTCGAAGAATGGGTTTGATGCTTTGTTCATTATGGTAACTCCTCCTTATATATAACGAGAAATATATCCCCCTATTTAATTATACCGACTTATTTGTCCTAAAAAAAGAAATACCCTAAATACTCCTTTTATATCTGTTATGATGAAAGCTAGATAAAAATAAAAAGGCTGCCTTAATTAGCAACCTTTTTATTTTACGTATTAGCATATTTTATTTTTAATTATCGCTAAAAATCAATAAGTCCTAAGCTTATTTGCAAGGCTTCATCTACCTTATCCATCATTTCATCGTCAAGATGGGTAATTTTATCAGTAAGCCTTTGCTTATCAATCGTTCGAATCTGTTCAAGTAGGATCACAGAATCCCTTTCAAATCCGTAACGCTTTGCATCAATCTCAACATGAGTTGGCAACTTTGCTTTTTGAATTTGGGCCGTAATTGCCGCTATAATAACTGTAGGACTAAAGCGGTTTCCAATATCATTTTGGATAATTAATACAGGACGTACGCCACCTTGCTCCGATCCTACAACAGGGGACAGATCCGCAAAATATACGTCACCGCGTTTAACAATCAAATGATTAACCCCCGCTTACTAAGCGTTCAACGGTATGATCAGCCTCAGATTCTGCCAGAAATGCTTCAGATGCAATGTTTAGATTAATTTTCGCCATCTCCATGTAACCACGTCTCATAGATTCGCGAATTTGTCGCTTTTTACGCTCACGAATATACATCTTCGTCGCTTGATAAATAAGCTCATTTCTGTTCCCGTTCTCCTGTTTAACCAGTCCATCCAATTCTGATACTAATGCTTGAGGTAACTGAATTAAGATTTCTGTTGTTGCGCTGGACTCAGACACAAACATACACCTCCACCAAACTTACCATCCTATATTCCATTCCAAATTCAATAATAACATTTACTGCCCTAGAAGCAAAGCTTTTTCACAAAGAAAAGCGAAAGCGCCTGTTCAGCGACGTATGAACTGGAGCACTCCGTATGAGATAAAGGAAACACGAAGAGCGATAGCGATTCGATGTTGACTTATCGTAAGGAGGAGTGTGAAGTTCATTAGGCGCTAGGCGCTGGAGCTAGACACCAAACTAAGTACAGCGTTTTACTTTTGTACTATCTGAAGCGGAAGCGCCTGTTCAGCCAGCTTAAAAACATACTCTCTATCCAAATTATTGTTTGATCAACATCTAGATGATCAAACGGTTATATTGAACAATGAAAGTATAAGTGAAATTTACTTGCTAAGCCTATTCCATCCTCTATTATCGTCATGTATAGGTTATTTATTCATTTTTATGATAGCATTTCACATCTTAACATTCTTTGGTCATATTCGTTATAAGAGGATTGCTCACATCAATTATACTCTTATTTCTAAAAAACATTCGCGGAACACGTGAAGTTATCATACAAGTTACCTCATAATTTATTGTATCAAGTCGTTCTGCCACTTCATCAACCGAAATTCGTTCATTATTTTGTTTGCCGATCAATGTTACTTTTGTGCCAACAGGAAGTTTATATGGAAGCTTCACCATACATTGATCCATACAGATCCTTCCGACTAATTCTACACGGTTATCATCAACTAATACTTCTGAATTCTTTAAACTTCTTAGCCAACCATCAGCATATCCGATTGGAAGTGTTCCAATCCATTCATCTTCTCTCGCTTCATAGGTTGCTCCATAACTTACTTTTGTACCTTTCGGAACCTTCTTAACATGCACTAACTTGGTCTGTAAGGCAAACGCTTCTTGTAAAGAATAAGGTAACTCGTTTTTTATTTCTAATGAAGGGGATAATCCATACATTGAAATTCCAAGTCTAACAGCATTAAATAGTTTACCGGGGAAACGAAGACCTGTAGCACTATTCCCACAGTGCACTAGTATATTTTCATGTGAAATACTATCTATTAGTTCCAGGAATTTTTCATACTGATTATTAAAATATTGAAGATCAATTTCATCTGCTGTTGCAAAATGAGTATAAATACCTGTTATTGCAAAAAGAGATGATCCTGAGACAAATGTCATTAAAGAAGCAAGATCCTCAGCATTTCTGACCCCTAATCGGCCCATTCCAGTATCAAGCTTTATATGGAGATTAATTGTATCCTTTTGTATATATTGCTTAGCTTCATATAACCATTCCAATGAGAAGACAGTTAACGTAATATTGTACTTAATAGCTAGATCAACATTTTCTGCTCTAGTCGCACCCAATACTAAAATTGGCGCATGTATACCTGAATTTCTTAAAGCTATAGCTTCATCTAAAAAGGCCACAGCTAATATAGATGCACCAGCATCAAGTGCAGTTTTTGCAACTTGGTAAGCACCATGTCCATACCCGTTTGCTTTTACCACTGCAATGATCTCTACGTTCTCTCCAATATGATGTTTCATTGCTTTTACATTATGCGTTATTGCATCTAAATTAACTTCAACCCAAGTATCACGATAAAATTCATGCTGCATCTTACTCCACTTCCTCATCAAAACTTAACAACTAGATTAATTATCTCGACTTCACTATGGAAATGTCAAATAGTCAAGAATAAAAAAATGAGGATGTGGTAAATTAGTCACGTTAAGAAAAGCATAATAACTATGAAAGTTCCAGGCAAACAAGACACTTATGAATTCTCGGTGTTTTTCGCCTCCAATTCATGAGTGTTTATTTAACCCCCAAAAAGCTCAAGGTACAAACTTTTATTGATCCTAATAAACGAGAACAAAAGCGCAAGTGCCTTTATCAGCCTCAAATAAGCTAATTTAGAATAGAAGGCGTCCTTTGTCTTCAATTTTAAATTAGCTAGACCCTAGAGGGGCTAGGCGCTGGAGCTGGATGTCGTGCGATTATCCACAGTACAAGAATTTTATAATTTCCTGCAGTAAAAAATCGGGTGGATTCCGCCACCCGAATCATTTATTTTGCTGCTTGACCTTGAACAGATTTCGCAACCATTATCATTTCCTCTTCTGATAAATCTTCAGAAGCTAGCATATAGTCAACTCCATCGTGTGACCATGTTAAAGTAGATTCTGACAAAGCACCAATTGTAAATCCTAGATCGGCAGGATGACCATTAACAAATGTTGATGTTGATGCAGAAGCAGGAGTTGCAATTTCAGCACTTTCTTGAATTAAAGTGAAAGACTTTTCACCACCAAATGTTAGGATAACACGTTTCCCATTTTCAGTTTCTACTTCAGTTTCCTCTAGTAATTTAACACCATTTGGCTGTTCTAGAGGATACTTAACCGCAAACGGTTCACGATCTCCCGTTGCCATTGTTGGAACTTCTATTTGAGCACTTGACATATTTTTCTCTACGTCAAATGAATTCTCATCAAACGAAGCATTGAACTCAAAGCTAGAAAATTCTACAACAACAAGTGGATTTCGATCTGTATCCATGACTTTAACCATTGAAGGAGCTAAATCCTTTTTATTAAAAGTTATCTCTTGAGTTGGCAGCATTTTGTTGTTTTGATAATTTGTTTTTGTTTCAAAAACATATTTATCTTCAGCTACCTTAAATTTCGCCTCTGGATCATTTAAAATATCTTTTACTAAAGATTCGTAAAGGTATGCTTGACTACTATTTTGCGGCCAGTCACTTTGGAAACGGAAGCTTTTATTAAGTGCTGGAGTTAACACAAACACACCTTCGTCATTTCGTAAAATCATTTGGCTTTGTTCCTTTTGTGAATTTTTTAGGTTCACTCTGTAATACGTAGGACCTTTGTGCCAAATTTCAATCTCATACTCTTGTGGCTCACTACCAGTTTGAAGTGTCATCTTTCCTTTAGCCTTATACCCCGACATTTCTTCAATCTTCTTTTCTAACGCTTGAACTACATCTGCCTGTGATTTCTCGCCACACCCCGCAAGGACGAGTACTGTTAAAAGCCCTACTAAAAATAAAACCAAGCTTTTTTTCAACATTTTCAACCCCTTTGCCTCATATAACGTTAAAATGGAAGAAATCATTCGCTAGACCTCACCTTAACTAGACTCTAAAACTTTGAATTTTAAGCCAGTAATCAAAAGATGAACTCCAAAAACAACTTGTCTTCCCTATCGCATAACCAAATATATGAGACAAACTTTCCAAATATGCAGACAAATTTTAAAAGCGGAAGCGCCTCGAACAGATCCGACAGGCATAAGACGTTCACGTATAGAAGGCGCTCTTTGCCTTCAATACGTGAACGTCTTATGACCCCGAGGGGCTAGGCGCTGGAGCTATACAAATTCAAAAGCGGAAGCGCCCTGTTAACGACATATAAAAAAAGAGCACCTCGTATGAGAGATGCTAGACCAATCGACTTTTATGGGCATTTACTGTAATTCCTTAGTATTAATCGTATGTATTCAAACCCTATCTTTCTAAAACTACCTGCGCAGCAGCATATTGACGAGTGTGTGTTATAGAGACATGAATGGTAGAAGACTGTGAGAATTCTTTAAGGAGTTGAATAATCGGCTTTCCCTTTTCATTATTCATTACTTCAATATCCTGGAAACTTATCTCTTCACCTATGCCTGTTCCTAAAGCTTTAGATAATGCCTCTTTTACAGCAAAACGTCCTGCTAAAAATTCTACTTTTCTTTCCTTGGAAAGAGTAGTGAATTTTTCAATTTCATTTATTGTTAGAATCCTCTTAATAAATCCTGGTTGACGCTCAACAATTCTTCTAATCCGATCAAGTTCAATAATATCTAAACCAATTCCAACTATCATATTTAAACAACACCTTCCAAAAACCCTTTAATTGTACTATTTTGGATAACTCGTACATATCCGTGTTAGTATGAAACAGTACTTTACTCTTATTTTATAATCTAATTGTAACTTACTGATCCTTAGATTAAAAATGCTGCAGGAAATATGAAAAGCGCAAGCGCCTTGGTCATCGCCGTACAAACTGGAGGAGCATCGACTGAGATAAAGGAAACACGGTAAGCGAAGCGAACCGATGTTGACTTATCGTAGGGAGATGATCTGAAGTTTGATAGGCGATAGGCGCTGGAGCTGGATCTCGTGCGCTTATCCACAGTTCAAGGATTTTATAATTCCCTAAACGATAAGAAGAATCGCCATTGTTGTCAGCCCCTAGCCAATTAAACTTTCCCTAACAAATATCTGTAAAGGAGGAAAACGATGTTTACTAGGACAGAAAGCTTTCGAACCTTTCTTCAGTTATACCCAGTAGTTTCTATTCTTGTTGGTATTCACATTTTATTTTGGCTACTATTTCAACTACCAATTCCCTCAGTTCAAATTATCTTGCGTTTATTAGATGGATATAATGCAGGAATTGCAAATGGAGAGTATTGGAGGCTTGTTACACCTATCTTTTTACATATTAGCTTTGGTCACCTTTTCTTTAATACGGTTTCCTTGATCTTATTTGCTCCTACATTAGAGAAAATGTTAAAAAAGCGTAATTTCATTTTTATTTATTTAGGTTCTGGCCTTATTGCTGATATTGCAACTTATCTGTTAGAACCTCAACAATATTCACATCTAGGAGCTTCAGGTGCAATTTTCGGCTTATTTGGTGTATATCTATTCATGGTGTACTTCCGAAAAGGTATAATCGATCAAGCGAATTCACAAGTTATTATAAGTATTTTAGTTATCGGGCTAGTTATGACATTTTTTAACTCTAATATAAACATTGTAGCTCACATCTTTGGTTTTTTAGGTGGCTTCGCCTTAGCTCCGTTTTTCATTAAAAAGAGAGGCCAGTTTGTTCACCAAACATATTATACTTCTAGTCCAAGTACTTCTAGATTTTCGATAAAGCAAGTAAAAGGAAAGCATGTAATATGGATAATCTTTGGTTTATTAATACTTATCGGGATCTTCTTCCGATTCTCCTAAAGGAAATGAATACACGAAAATCCAAAACAGATACAGTTATTAAGACTGTATCTGTTTTGGTTTTTGTTAATTATAGGACGATTGTGTTCTTTTAACCCTATTCTAAAACCTTGGCTTCGTTAGGGCTATTTCTCCCTTGAGTATGAATACCAGTTGCCTAATTGGGAAAGATCATTTTCTTCTAAATCCTTAATAGTAAAATGCCTGCCAATTATCCCTGATTTTATCCAAACCTCAAATGTTTGTAGCGATTTTCTTCTTTGAAAATATGACGTTTTACTCTTAAAGGATTGCAGTCTATTTCGATGAATAAGAACTGTTGTTTTTGAGATAATACGAAATCCTAATTGTATTTGGTTTCCTTTTATGTTCCAACCTGCATCTTTATAGGAGAAATATCCCCAATACGCACTGATTGGAATTAGGATTAACGACAAAAACCCCCAAGGTGCTAGAAAATAAGAAACTGGAATGCATATTATCAGAGCAGGTATAATTTTTCTAAACATGTACCGTTGTATCGACCTTTTCGGCAATCGTTGCATTTTTTCACTATTTTCAAATAATGGGAGATATTGTGATAATAGCGAGGAAATTGCCTTTTTAGGGACAACCGGAAATAAAATTGTTGAAGCTCCCTCGTCCCCAGCACTACCTCCTGCACTTTCAATATAAACTGTTGCATACCCTAAAAGCTGTCTCAAAGGATTTTGTACAATTCTAATTGCTTGAATACGTGAAATCGGAATAGATACTTGACGTTTTTCAAAAATCCCACTTGAAATTCTAAGTTCATTTTCAGCTTTTATAACTGTAAAATAGGCATACTTTAATAACACACCAATAATACTTAAAATCCAGGCAATAAAAAAGGCGATAAAAACTAGCACAGCATATAAAGTAAAGCTTGCATTCGTAAGAATTTCAAATCGGTCTAGTAGATCTTCATATGGAATAAATTCATCAAATTGCGAAAAAAAGGCCGCAATTGCAGAGATAATAACACCAATACCACTTGAGGTTGAAGCAGCAACAAACAAATCCTTTGGTTCCATCTTGAAAGTTGGAAGTTGGGGTTTTTCTTCATTTTGATCTACATCTTGATTTTCAATTTGCTTTGAAACATCCCTTTTATGCATCGCGATCGCATTTTGTATTCGATCTGCCTCTTGTTTTTTTATCGCAGTTAGGACAGCCTCAGCTTCCAATCCACCGCCAGCTGTTTCAATTTGCACCTTTACTAGCTGAAAAATCTGTTGGATGATTCCAGCAGTTGTGTTAATTGATTGTATTCTCTCAATTGGAATATAGCGTTTTTTCTTAATAAAAAGACCATGCTTAATCCTAAGTTCTCCATCCTCAATCCAATAGGTGAATTTCCACCAATCCAAAATACTCGTTACAACAATAATGACAAATAAACAACTGGCACCAATGATAAAATATAGGTTAAATTCATTATTACCAAAGAAAAAGAAAAGAATGACTGGGAGAATATATGATTTAATAATCTTTAAAAAGCTTAATATCATTCCTACAGGATGTATTCGCTTTGGCTCAAACATCTTCATCTGTCACCCTTGCTAGCCTTGATATATGATCTCTCAAAAGGTCCGCTTCTTTTATATCAAGAGCAGGTATTTCATGCTTCGTAGCAGCAGTTGAAATCTCAATTGATGCTAATTGGTATTTTCGTAATAAGGGACCTTGGTGTGTATCAACATGCTGAACTCTTACCATCGGTACTAGAACTCGTTTAATAATGAAAAGACCATACTGAAGATCGATCTCATGTTCATGTACCTCATATCGCCAAACTCGGTGTCGAATTTTAGGAACAACAAAAATTGCAATTAAAGAATATATAAGCCAAATCATTGCAACTATTACCGTAATCCAATATGGCAGTTCTAGAAAATAGGCACCTACTCCTACTGATATTACGACCAACAGACAAACAACAGCACTAATAATAGCACTGAGTCTCCAAACAGTTAGTGCCTTCAAACTAATTTGATTTTTAGGTAGACCTCTCAATCCTTCTCTCCCCTTTATAAAGCAGCTGTTATTTTATTTAATAAAATGTAAATAATCCCATTTAATTATAGCATAATGGGATCATTTACATTTTAATTCAATTGTATATGGTCAAGCATTATATAGCTATCTAAGCCTATTTGGCCTTAATCTATTTCAAATGAAGCCTTATCAATCCACTTTATTTCACCATACTTTTTTAAATCATGAACTAATTGAAAAAGAGCATTGTCCTTTTGTTTAGCTTCAATCATACAATCAACTCTATTCACACTTCCTTTTATCGATGTTAAGAAATCCATAAACATTTGAACGTCAATATAATCAGAATGTGCTCGAAATTCCTTTTCATTTTTTGGACTTGAAATATGCATTTTAACAGGTAATCTAGATCCTTCCCATGTGTTCACCACTCTCCCCCAATGCTGTTCCCAATCGGATTCATCGTGATAGGCCAAATGATGATGATAATCAAACACATGTGGAACTCCTAGCTTTTCACATAAGTATAAGGCATCATTCATGTTAAACGTTGTATCATCATTTTCAAGCATCAACATTTTTTGTAGTGATACAGGAACTAGCCCCCAATTATGGATAAACTGTTCTAAAGCTTTTTCTTTATCATCATATGCTCCACCTATATGTAAAACACATCGGTGCTCGGGATTAATTCTCATTCCCTTTAAAAGCTGCTCATGCATCCGCAAAGTCTTTAATGACATTTTAACAATCTCTGAATTTGAGGAATTAAGTACAACAAAATGATCCGGATGGAAATCAACCCTCATTTGGTGAGCATCTAAAAAATCTGCAATTTCACCTAACCCGTCATATAAGTTGTTCATGTAATGCCAATCATGAAGCTCATCATGATTAGCTAAAGGTATCAACTTAGAGCTTAATCGAAAAAAACGGACGTCATTTGCAACACTATGTTTTAACAGTCTAAGGCAGTTTGCTATATTATTCTTGGCTATTTTTTCGAGCTTTGCTATCGCTGCTTCTCTATCTTTAATTTTTTCAAACTGAGTAAATGTCATCGTTTTTGATGGAGAACAATTTTGAAGATTCATACTCATCGCCACATAGCCTAATCTTACAATTGTCATAGATCATTCACCTCTTGAGGAATCTAGTTTTAGCTTCCCCAAATGCTGAAGATTCATTTCCATATAAAAAAAGATCGAATCCAGTTTTGGATTCGATCTCTTTTGGTTTTATTTAGAATTTGAGTAACGTCGTTTGCTATTATCTCTGTTACCCGCTTTATTTCTGTCACGGTCACCGTATGAACGGTTATTGTTTTTCTTTTGACCGCCACCGCTACCACCACTACCACTGCGGTTATAGTCTCCTCTTCTTCTGTTGTTAGAAGAAGAAGAACGACCTTTATTTTTAGATCTTGAGAATGCAGGAGCTTCATCTGTTAGTTTTACTTCTACAGCATTCGGCTCTTTTGTCATGTACTTAATAGCAGCCGCAACTACTACTTGTGCATCGAATTCTTCAAGAAGCTCTTCAGCAGTACGTTTGTAAAATGCAAGGTTATCACTTTCAACAATTGAGCGTATCTTTTCAACAGTCATTTGTTGTTGACTTTCAATTGCCTCATCAACTGTTGGTGGCTTCATGCGCTCCATTTTACTTTTTGTTGTACGCTCGATATTTTTAACGATATCCATTTCCCTTGGTGTAACAAATGTCATTGCCATACCTGTTTTTCCAGCACGTCCAGTTCGCCCAATACGGTGAACATAGCTTTCTGGATCTTGAGGAACATCAAAGTTGTAAACGTGAGTTACTCCAGAAATGTCTAAACCACGAGCTGCAACATCAGTAGCAACTAAAACTTCAATTGTACCTTCTTTAAATTTGCGTAAAGTCGACATACGCTTTGCTTGAGTTAGATCACCATGAATTCCTTCTGCAGTATATCCTCTTAATGTTAACGCCTCAGACAACTCATCTACACGACGCTTTGTACGACCGAAAACAATTGCAAGTTCTGGAGATTGAATATCAAGTAATCTTGTTAATACGTCGAATTTCTTTCTTTCATGTGTTTCTAAGTAATACTGAGTAATGTTAGGCACAGTCATTTCTTTCGCCTTAACTTTAACTAATTCAGGATCTTTCATGAATTTCTCAGCAATACGACGAATTGGATCAGGCATTGTTGCAGAGAACAGAAGCGTTTGGCGTTCTGATGGGACATTTGAAAGAATTGATTCAATATCTTCAATAAATCCCATGTTCAGCATTTCATCAGCTTCATCCAATACGATTGTATGGACAGCATTTAAACGGATTGTTTTACGATTAATATGATCCAATAAACGTCCAGGTGTTCCCACAATAATATGTGGATTCTTTTTCAAAGAACGAATTTGTCTGTTGATATCCTGACCACCGTAAATTGGAAGCACACGAGAGCGTTTGTGGTAACCAATTTTATAAAGTTCTTCCGATACTTGGATTGCAAGTTCACGCGTCGGTGCAACTACAACAGCTTGAATGCTTTCATTTTTCATGTCAATTTTTTCAATAAGTGGAACACCGAAAGCAGCAGTTTTACCAGTACCTGTTTGTGCCTGTCCAATCACATCTTTATTCTGTAAACCTAACGGAATTGTTTGTGCTTGGATTGGAGATGGCTCTTCAAATCCCATTTTGCTTATTGATTGCATGAGTGCCGAACTTAAACCTAATTCTTGAAACGTTAATGTCATGTATTCTTACTCCTTCTATATCGTTTGCTGTAAATATTTACAGACCTTATAGGTAACAGGTTTCTTAATCGTATCCATAATGAAACGATGTTTATATTAAATCCTATAAGCTTTGGGACCTCGCCAAAAGCTATAAAGTAGGTTATCAACTGTTGTGTCATCATGAAAAACAGTCAGATGCAAAAGAACCGTTCTGATTATTTGCCAACAAAAAATGCCCTTTTTCCAACAAGGGCAGCAGTTTACCTTATTTAAAGCCCGCAAACACTTTAAATGTAATCATACCACTACCAGTTCCTTATTTCAACTTAATGTATGGTTGTCTTTTCCAACCCATAAGGGCTCAAGTCCATAATTTGGTATAAATTACCCAAAGAAAAATGGTCCTTTTACTTTGAAAATGTATTAGCTTTCTTGTGTTAAGAGGTCAAGGTCTGTATTACTTTCATGTAGAAATTTCTCAACATATTCCTTTAAATCTTCATAATCCTCTCCATGACAAACATGGTGCTTTGAAAAGGGGAGCAACTTTAGCTTCTTCTCTTCAGATGGAATGGTTTTATACAAATAATGAGCACTTTTCACCGGTACGATTCCGTCACACTCTCCCTGAATGATGAGAACTGGTAACGTTAATTTTTTTAGATATGGTTTCACTTTCTTAACTAATTTCTGAAATTCAATTGTTGAGCGAAGTGGTGTTTCAACCATTTTCTTTTTATACCGGTTAAATAACTCGTTTTCATTAATATTCCCATTCAACAGATCTTTTATCATCTCTTTACAATCTAAAACTAATTGTTTTGGATTAACGTAATAAACAGCTGCACTTAAGAGGACGAGTTTTTTCACTTGATAATTGGCAGCTAAATAGGAAGCAATAACTCCTCCCATTGAAAAGCCGATTACATATACTTCATCCACTTCTTCCATGAGTGCAATAAGCTCTTGTTCAGCGTACGTAACCCATTCATTATATGTATGCCCTTTTAACGAAAGAGTTACTCCATGTCCAGGAAGAGTTGGCACTTTTACAAGCCAATCTGTCTTCTCCTTAATATAGTTTGCCAAAGGCTCAACTTCATATGGAGCTCCAGTAAAACCATGAATGAAGAGACATCCTATCATGTCATTGTAAACCTCCTTTTAAAAGAACATCTAGTGGTAATGCTCGTATTTAAATCACGCGTTTATATTTTAAGCATTTTGTCATTTATTCATCCATTGTTTTACTCACCTAAATTAGAGAATTTACAACTTCTTCGAGTTTCATTCCACGTGATGCCTTAACAAGCACTACATCCTTTTCGTTAACCATCGTTTTTAATTGCTCAATTAAAGCCTGTTTATCGTCATAATGGTGAATATATTCGTCTGACCGATTTTGTTTCGCACCATTTGCAATTTCTCGCCCCAATTTCCCATAGGTAAAAATGTGAGAAATCTTATCCTGTTTAATTGATTCTCCAACTTTTTGATGAAATTCCTTTTCATTTTCACCTAACTCAAGCATGTCTCCAAGAACAACAAACTTTTGATTAAACCCTTTCATATCTTCAAGTAAGTTAATCGCTGCTAGCATTGAAGTCGGACTTGCATTGTATGCATCATTAATAACAGATACCCCATTTTCCCCTTGCACTAACTCTAAACGCATTCCTGATATTTTAATGGCACTGAATCCTTCAATAATTGCTTCATTTTTCACTTCAAAATAGCTTGCTACTGCATATGCTGCTAACGCATTACACACATTATGCTTACCAAGAACAGGAATAAAGTATTCTGTATCTTTGATTTTAAAGGATGTTCCATTTAACTCCTGAATAATATTTGTAGGGAAGTAATCATTTTTATGGCTCTCTCCGAAAGTAACGGTAGAAAGAGATAATGAAGGTACTCGGTCTTGTAATAACGGTTCATCACCATAGTAAATAAAAAGACCATCTTTCTTTAGTCCTTTGACAATTTCCAGCTTCGCCTCTGCAATTCCCTCTCTTGAACCTAAATCCAATAAATGTGCTTCACCGATATTAGTAATTACCGCTACATCTGGCTTAGCTATTTTAGATAATAATTCAATTTCTCCGCTTGCACTCATTCCCATCTCTAAGATTGCAATTTCTGTATCCTCAGCCATACTTAATATCGTTAAAGGTAAGCCAATATGATTATTAAAGTTTCCTTTAGTTTTATGTACTTTATATGTTGTCTCGAGAACTGCAGCGATCATGTCCTTAGTCGTTGTTTTACCGTTACTCCCAGTAATACCTACTACTTTTGGTTTCAATTGCTCCAAGTAGCCTTTAGCAAGATCCTGTAATGCTGTTAATGTATCTTTCACAAGAATGACCGGTACATTTTCAGGAGGATTTATTTCAGATTCAGCCCAAATGACTGCAGCAGCTCCCTTTTCAATTGCCTTATCGACGAATTTATGACCGTTAAATTTATCCCCTACTAAAGGAAAAAACAAATTCCCTTTTTCAACATGACGAGAATCAGTTGTTACCCCGTTGATTTGCTGGTTTAAAAATTTTACATGTAACCCCGATCCATTTACCATTGCTTCTATTTCTGTTAATGTACGTTGAATCATTGTCATCGCTCCTTTTCTGTGAAAATAGATTCTTAAATAACACATTATTTACCTGCTCAAATATCAAATAAAGAGGAACTGATCAAAGATGATTTTCAGTTCCTCTTATTTACACCCTTTTAAGGGATTATCCTAATTCTATTCTTAACAGTTCTCTTAGAAAGTGTGTTTAATTTGCTGCTTTTGCGCAAAACGTTCTAATGCTAGATCGACAAGCTTTTCAATTAATTGAGGATACTCTACTCCAGTATGTTTCCAAAGTAATGGGAACATGCTATAAGGTGTAAAGCCTGGCATTGTATTTACTTCGTTTATTAAAGCCTCTCCGTCTGCAGTTAAGAAGAAATCCGCACGTACTAATCCAGAGCCATCAATTGCTTTAAATGATTTAATTGCCATGTCTTTAATTGTTTCGTATTCTTTTTCAGTGATGTTACCAGGAATGATTAAGTCAGTATCTCCATCCTCGTATTTCGCTTTATAATCATAGAATTCCTTTTTAGGTGCAATTTCTCCCACAACAGAGCAGGTAGGTTCGTCGTTGCCGATTACAGCTACTTCAATTTCACGACCGACAATTCCTTCTTCAATAATGATTTTGCGGTCAAATTCAAATGCTTCTTTAATAGCATTTTCTAAGGATTGTTGATCCTTACATTTATTTATCCCAACACTTGAACCTAGATTAGCAGGCTTTACAAAGCAAGGGTAACCTAATACTTCTTCAACTTGCTTATGTGCTAATTCTGGTGATTTTTCATAATCACTCTTAATAAAGGAAACATAATTTGCTTGAGCTAGGCCAGCTTGTGCAAAAAGGTTCTTCATTACTACTTTATCCATTCCTGCTGCAGAAGCTAAAACACCATTTCCTACATATGGAATATTTAACAATTCAAGTAGTCCTTGTACAGTACCATCTTCACCGTTAGGTCCATGTAGTAATGGAAAAATCACGTCTAGTTTTTCCTGGCCCTTCACGTTTGCAGGAAATAATTCACTGTTTAATGAAACTGGAGAAACTGTATTTCCTCCATCTTGGAGTTTAAGCGTGCTTACTCCCTTAACAGGAGCCTCTAAAGCATTCCCTCTTACCCATTCCCCATTTTCATTAATATATATTGGATGTATATCAAATTTGTTCATATCTAATGCATTTATAACTGCAAGGGCTGTTTGCAGGGATACGTTATGCTCTGCAGACTTCCCACCATATACAAGACCTAATTTAATTTTCATGTAAACCTTCCTCCTCAAGTTTCATCAATCTTATTTTATCACTTTACACTAAAATTGTTATTAGAGATTCCCTTATTTATTATATTAGTTTTCTTTTACACGAAAATAGGAAAGAAACTACGTTTATTATTTAAGGGAGAAAAATGCTCTTGAGGATAGAGTAGGCTTCTATTTTTCATATTCAGAGAAAGAAAATTATTTCAACACTACTTCACACCTTTTTACTTGCTTCAAAAGTGAACATTTTCATGTCTGACATTCCAACATTACTCTTCGATTCCTGGTAATTTCCATATAGTTTAACATCCATAAATCCTATTCTCTCAAGTACTAATTTAAACTCTTTTACTCCAAACCACAAAAATGATTGGAGCTTCCGTTCACTTAGAATTACCTCTCCTTCATTCCATTGTTCATAAGACAATAAATACTTTACAATTTGAGCATAGAAGTCAACCTCAATCACTTGAGATTCGCAAATGATCAATTGTCCCTGGCGATTCTTTGTTTCGACTTTTCTTTGGTTCAAATGAAATTCATCTTGTAGAATCAAGTCGATCATGATCTTGCCATTTGGCCTTAAATGTTCATAGCAACATTTTAACGTCTTAATAGCCTCAACTCTATCTTGAATTGTTAATATATATCCAAACGGAATAATGATCACATCATAGAAAGAAGGAAGTTTTAAATTAGCTAACTCGGCATGATAAACCTTTACGGAGTTAGATTCAACTTTCTGGCTATTAGGTACAATTCCCTCGATTTGCAGGCCACTCTCCTTTAAAGCTGGTAGTAATAGTGGCTGATTTACTCCTACCTCAAGTATTTTCCCTTTTATATTTAAAAGTTGTTGTTTATAAAAGCTTAAAAGCTTTGAAAAAGTATCATTTGTCTTCTCGTCCACTTTAACTTTATCCATTAAGAACCAGCGAAAATCGGCGGTCATTTTATATCACTCCTAAATAATCACTTTAAACAGTCGCGTGATTACGCCATTGCCATTTTGTATCTTATTATTTCTCTACAGATAACATTTATGTAAATACTGGCAAATTTCATTAAAACAAGCAATTTATAAATGGATTGTTCTAAAACAAACTACAATTTTTCTTTATACTAATTAAATACGAACCTTTTAAGAGCGGAATTTCTAATTATTCGATAAACAGTTTTTATAAATTATCTCTATAAACGAAACATCTTACACTTTTAAGCGTCTTTCATTATGAAGCTAGGAGGGAAGGATAGTGGATACGCAAAACATTTCACAAATAATTGAAGAACACAGGTCGAAAATCATCAAGACAACGAAGAATATTATAAAAAACCCCTCTTTGGTGGACGACATTGTTCAAGATGCAAGTATAAAAATATATTCATACTTTCAAAAAAAGGATTATGAGCTGCCTAAAAATATTGAAGCATGGGTAACAATTATTACTAAAAATACTGCTTATGACCATTTAAGAAAACTAAAGCGCCATCAAGATATTCACCAAAATGTAAGTGAAACATTTCAACATCATGACCAAAGTATAGATACACCTGAAAAAACAATACTCTCTAAAGAGAAAATCAAAGATATAAATGAAGTCTTTCACTTACTGGATGAGGAAACTAAGGAAATATTCATTCTTCGTAACAAAGGTTATTCCTATCAAGATATTGCAAAGATGAAGAAGCTTTCTTTAGGAAAAGTGAAAACTAAGATTTTCCGCGGCCGCAAAAAAATGATGGATTACCTTATTGCAAAGGGGGTGCTGTAATGACCTGTAAAGAATCCAAACAAAGAATATTAAGATTTGATCAACTCCCTGAACACGAACAAAATCATCTTTTGGAACATATTGAACGCTGCGAGGAATGTCAAACCTATTTCGAACAATACTTAACTTTGGAGGAGGGGCTTGATCTACTTCTACAAGAAAAGGATATTCATGTCCATTCTATAAAGAGAAGATCTTCTCAGCGAATCTTTAAAAGGGCATTACTCACCTGTGCATCATTTTTCCTGTTAATCATCGGTGCATGGAATACTCCACCAGTAAAGGCTGCTATTGAGAAAGCAATAAACGAAGTGATAATTGATCATTTCCTTAAAGGGCAACAACCGCTGGAAAATAAAGGAGAAAGTGCTACAGAGAAGATTATTTATGCTGAACAAAAGCTACAGAACAAGGAAATTGTATTTGTTTACCTTTCTGGACAAAAGGTTAGAAACGAATATGGCAATGGGAACTATTCCATTTCAGATGGTAAATACTTAGCTACTTACTCTAAAAAAGACAATTTATTTGTAATAAAAAAGCTTGTTTATAAAGGCGTCCCTTATGAAGTAGAAATTTTCAGGAACATAGATCCGAGTAGTATTACGTATAAAGGTGAGCGAGAGTATTTGGATCGACAAGCTGAAGTTTACCTAGTAGAAGAAAGTCAAGATGTCCAAAGGGAATATTGGTTCGATAAAGACACAAGTCTTTTTATTAAAGAAGTAGAAATTTATAAGGGCCATCGCCAAGATCAAGACAACTTAAACGAATTTAAAATCATTGAGGTTAAGAAAAATCATCGATTATTTGATTTTATTGCACCAGATGGAGCTAGAATTATTGATGAGTCCATTCAATAACCTGCCTAGGAGAGTAACCCTAAGGACCACCCCCTTTGGAGTTACCCTCCATTTCTATTAGCTCGATGCAAAGGAAAGATAGTGATAGGTTTGTTTACCAACTATCCCATCAACAGATAATCCTTTACGTTGTTGGAATGCTTTTACAGCAGATTCTGTTTTTGCTCCAAATATTCCATCAATTGTTCCAGGGGAGTATCCTAAACAACTCAAAGTTGCTTGAATCCCTTTTACATAAGAATTTTTATTTCCAGCATAACCCTTTTTAGCTAAATAGGAATAATCAAAGTCTATTTTTGTATTATTCAATACAACACCAAGCGATTTTCCGCCAGAATATCCCTCTTGAATATACCCCTTCACTCCTTGATTAATAATCCAAGTATAACCAGATGATTCTGATTGTAGTTCTTTAGTCCATGAACTATTTCCATTACAAGTAAATGCCCTTATGTAGTTATTCGATGTACTTTGTAATTGTATCGTTGTCTTTAGTTCTTGATCTGTGTAAGTTTGAGATGGAATATCCAAAGTCCCCTCTGCTAACACTTGTCCCATGTAACAGCTCCATCCTAATACCAAACCTAAGATAACTGTGAATATTTTCCCCATTGCTTCCCCTCCTTTTTACTTAATACGAAATAGGAGTTAGAAGGTTTCATCTACATGAATGGAAAGTTAATTTTTGTAAAATATAAAATTTACTTTCTCTTAGTTGGTTACAATACGAAAACTCTTTTGCCTTTGGTTATAGTTAACCTTTTTAATAAACATCCAGTTTCCAAATTCAAAAAAAACATCTACACTAAGAAGGACAGCTTATAGAAAGAAGGATACATATGTGGTTTTTGTTTATAATATTTGCCTTTATTGCCGGTTTAGCATTACCTGCCCAAGTGAGTATCAATGCTCAACTTAAAAATTATGTAGGCACTCCATTACTTGCATCTACGATTTCTTTTTTAGTAGGACTGCTAGTTCTCTTAATTGGTACACTTATCCATGGGTCATGGAGTCTAGGTAAAGGCCTAACTACTGCTCCTTGGTGGATATGGACTGGTGGACTTTTAGGGGCTTTTTATGTTTTGGCCTCCATTATCCTAATACCGAGGCTCGGTGCTGCAACAACAATTGCTTGCGTTCTAGCAGGTCAGGTAGTCGCCTCTATTATAATTGATCACTTCGGGTTATTACAGGTAACAGTTCATCATGTAACAATCCCTCGTATGATAGGTGCCTTACTAATTATAGTAGGAGTTATTTTAGTTCAAAAATTTTAAAGGATGTGGATAATTATGAAACGTGTTAGTGTTTTTTGCGGTTCTAGCCCTGGAGCTTCTACCATTTATACAGATGAAGCAGTGCAACTTGGTACACAATTAGCTAAGGAAGGGATAACCTTAGTTTACGGTGGGGCAAGAGTAGGCATTATGGGCACAGTAGCTAATGCAGCTATACAAGCAGGTGGCGATGTAATTGGCGTAATTCCAAAGATGTTAATGACACGTGAAATTGCTCATACTGAATTAACAGAACTAATTGTTGTTAATACAATGCACGAACGTAAGGCTAAAATGGAAGAGTTATCTGATGGTTTTATCGCCCTGCCAGGTGGTCCAGGAACAATGGAAGAGTTTTTCGAAGTATATACTTGGGCTCAGCTAGGTGAGCATCATAAACCAATTGGCATGTTAAATAGTAACAATTATTATGATAAACTGCTTACTTTTTTTGATCATATGATCGAAGAACAATTCTTAAAGCCAGAATATCATTCAATGATTATGGTCGAAAAAGAACCACAAGTGCTAATTGAAAAATTCAGAACTTACGAACCACCTAAGCTGACAAAATGGATTAACCGTGAAGAAACGTAACAGAGAAGCAACAACCTTCTCTGTTTTTTTATTGGAATTCAAACCTATTCTCCTCTCTAATAGAACTTGTTAGTCACCTCTATTGTGTTTAATACTATTAAATATGGGAAGAAGATAAAATATAATTCCAATTATTCTACGGGAAATAATTTGTCTAATATTGACGAGGAAATCATAAATAAAATTTTATTTTATGCGATTTTAATACCATGAAATGAATGTCATATAAGGATTTATTCATGATTGTCCAATGAAAATTATTTACTTGTTTGAATATCGTAACAAATTTGATAAACACTACATATATAGAGGTGAATGAAATGAATCGTGGGATATGGACAGCTCTTTCAGGTATTGGAATAGCTCAGGGTTTGAAGATTTTCACAAATAAGAAGGTAAATGGTGTTTGGGACTGGAGACCAATCTTTACAACTGGTGGAATGCCAAGTTCTCACTCTGCAGGAGTATCAGCCTTAGCAACCTATGTCGCATCAAAAAAAGGTTGGAATTCAACCGACACTGCTCTAGCAGTTATCTTTGGAATTATTGTCATGTATGATGCACAAGGGATTCGAAGACATACAGGTGAAATTGCTAAAATTGTAAATGATCTAGATGCAGATATCGAAGTACTCTCAGGCCATATGCCAGGTTTGTTTCATGTTAAACAAGAAAAAGAATTAAATGAGCTTCTAGGTCACCAGCCTGCTGAAGTAGCAGGAGGAGCTTTATTGGGCATATTAATTGGTCTTTTTAGTTCGATGACAGAGAATAGAAAATGAGGGTGACTAAAAAGGCCACCCTCTTCCAGATTAATCTCTTTTCACACAAGCCTCTAAGATAGAAAATCTTATTTGATTGTAATCTGGCTAGTACACTTTTGGTTTTACTAATTTACTAGTAGTTTGAATGCTTGATAACCAAAGTACAGACCAAAACCAATTAAAGATAGGCCAGATATAACTGAAATTGTGATAAGTAGTTGATTCGTTAAAAACCTTCGAAACGTACTCGCAACACACGCCATTGTAAAATCCCAAATCAGTAGCCCTATTATTATTGCAGAGCTATAAAGAATTAATTGATTTGTACTGTAAGCCGCGACTGCATTTGCTAAAACAGAACCATAAATCCCCAACCAAAACATGATGGTAAGTGGATTAGCTAAAGACATTAAAAAGCCTGACATAAATGATCGCGAATATGTGACTTTTGCTTTTTGGTTTTGTATCGTTATTTTCCCTGCTCCTAGCAGACTTTCTATCCCTGTGTATACTAAAACAAAAAAACCAAATATCCATAAAAAAGATTTGATAAAGGGTATTTCAAGAAAGTTTACTAAACCTAAATAAACTAATAGCATATAGAAAAGATCAGCAAATGTTGCTCCTAATCCTACTAACCAGGCATTAAAAAAGCCCCCTTTAATTCCTCTATCTAACTGAGCTGCGTTTACTGGACCAATCGGTGCCGCTAAAGATAAGCCCAAAAAGATGTAACTAAAAATGACGTTCATTCCATTTCCTCCAGAATAACAACAAGTATTTATAGCGCTTGTACAATATTATTCATAAAGGAGGATTTTATCACCATTTTCGAACAAAAGCGCAAGCGCCTTGAACAGCCCCGACAAGCATAAGATGATTTAGAATAGAAGGCGTTCTTTGCCTTCAATTCTAAATCATCTTATGACCTCGAGGGGCTAGGCGCTGGAGCTGGATGTTGTGCGCTTATCCACAGTTTAAGAATTTTATAATTTCCTGGTAAACGACTAACAAAAGCAAAAATCATTAATCCTATATAATTCTCATAAAATTAAAAGTAGCCCTAACGGATAAACTACACCATTACCATTAATGGACTTTTACTAATTTAATATGTTCAATATGATGCTTCCCATGCCAAGAGTAAAGAGCCAAGGTTGTGGCTAGTGATATATGGGTTTTCATACCTGGATGATAAAAGGTTTTTTCAAAGTCAGTAGAAGACATAGATCGTAGTAGGTATGCCCATCGTTTATGAAGAGATTCTAAAAGCAGAAGGGATATTTCTATTTGTAATTGTGTAGAGTCTGACAACGTGGCCCATGCTGTTTCATCATATGCTTTTATTGTCGGTTTATCCTCTGTTAGCGCAAGCTTAAAACGAATATAACTATTCATATGACTATCAGCAAGATGATGTACGACTTGTCTTAGAGTCCATCCACCTGAGCGATATGAGGTATCAATTAACTGCTGTGAAATACCATCAAGTGCAAATTTCAAGAGGGCAGGCGTTTCTTCAATGTCTAAAATCCATTGATTGATATCATCTTCAGTTACTTTTTTAGGGACAATAAACTCACCGATCGGATATTGCAGGCTTTTTCTCATCCATACTCTCTCCCTATTTTGTTTTGTTACATCCTAATTTGATTATATTTCCATATGTTCTTTTTAACAAGAATAAGCCCAACCTTTTTTAATAATCAGAAAGCTTTATGAATGGAAGTGAAATTATGGTATAGTATGGTCAGTTTATTTACTAATATTAGTACATAGTCAAACTTGTTAAACAGAGGTGAGTGTATTGAGATCTATTGTACTTGGGGTTTGTTCATCTTTCTTCTTTGCGTTTACATTTGTGTTAAATCGTTCAATGGAACTCTCAGGGGGAAGTTGGTTATGGAGTGCTTCGTTACGGTACTTTTTCATGCTTCCTTTTTTATTTTTCATTGTAATCTGGAGAAAAAAGTGGATAGCACTTTGGGAAGAAATGAAAAGAAATCCATCCCAATGGCTGCTATGGGGTACAATTGGCTTCGGTTTATTTTATGCTCCAATTTGCTTTGCTGGCGCATATGGACCAGGATGGCTCATAGCTGCAACGTGGCAGATCACGATCCTATCGGGTTCACTCCTTGTTCCCTTGTTTTATGAAGAAATAAAAACAACTAATGGTTCTATAAAAGTAAGAGGGCAAATTCCATTTAAAGGGTTATGTATGTCACTTATCATTATTATTGGTGTTGGTGTCATGCAATATGAACATGCAACTCAATTATCAATAAAGCCTGTGCTTTTAAGTATTATACCAGTGATCATCGCATCGTTTGCATATCCACTAGGTAATCGCAAAATGATGGCACTTTGTGAAGGTAGACTAGATGTATTTCAACGTGTTCTTGGAATGACTTTAGGCAGCTTACCTTTTTGGATTACCCTATCTATTTTTGCACTGTCAACAACTGGGCTTCCTTCCAAAACTCAAACTGTTCAATCGTTTCTCGTCGCAATATGTTCAGGGTTAATTGCAACTCTACTATTTTTCCAAGCTACAAATTTAGTTCAACATAATATGGCAAAGCTCGCAGCTGTAGAAGCAACGCAATCTATTCAAGTTCTTTTTGCATTATTTGGTGAAATTCTTTTTCTAAGTGCACCACTTCCTACACCTATTTCTTTAATAGGGATGGTTTTAGTTGTTGGAGGAATGGTTTTACATAGCTATGTATCGAGAACTGATCAATTAGAAGTCACACCTAGTGATACTTCTAAACAGTTTTCCTAAATTAAGTTCACTACATTTTGAGTATTTTCCCATGTTAAGTGTTTACATTTTTGTGGATAAACACGTGTAAATGTTAATAAGTTGTGGATAACCTATACAGTTATCCACTTTTTATTTGTATTTTTAACTGTTTTATCGGTAATCAATTTTTTAATATGTTGATGAATTTGCTCCACAATGAGTGGTGCATCATGATCCATAGATGCAACGTGATAGGAATTTTGTAAGACAATCATTTTTTTCTCAGCTGTATTTACTTGATCAAAAATAAACTCTGAATTTGTTGGAGGTACAACGTGATCTGTTGCCGATTTAAAAATAACCGTTGGACTTGAGACACTAGAGACTTTTTTCTTTGTGTCATCCATTAAGTGTAAAAGCTGATGAATTGCCTTTAATGGAACTTTTTCATACGTTATTTCAAAAACAAAAGATTTATTGATATCTGGAGAACCCTCTTGAACATAGGCTGGCTTAACCTTGTTACAAAATTCCTTATAACAAACATCTGTTACAGCTGCATTAATTAGGAATATCCCATCCACGTTCTGGTTGTTTGCTGCCACTTGTAGTGTTAAGGCACCACCCATTGATTGGCCTACGATATACACCTTTTCACATTGTTTTTTCAAATGGTTATAGGCAGTTTGAAGACCGGATATCCAATCTTCATATGTGCTCGTTTCCATATCTAAATAATGTGTACCATGACCGTTCAAGCGAGGGATGGATACAGTGTAGCCATATTTAGTAAGTTGTTCTCCAATATATTGCATGCTTTGTGGCGTTCCATTAAACCCGTGGCAAAGCAACACACCAATTTCATTTCCTGAAAAAAATAAGCTTTCGGCACCTTCAATAACTGGATGTAATTCAACATTCATTTCTTGATCCTCCTTAAACAATGTCTCTATCTATTTTAATTTTATAATTCTTATATGTTTACTTGGTTTTATTATTTTACTCTATATTGATAGTTATAGCAATACTTACGAATTAGAAAAACACTATCTTAGAGCTTGTTACTCCATTGATAGTGTTTTTACTCCTTGTATATTAAGCTTTGTATAATGGATAGCCCGTAAACTTAAAGTCCTTACCGATCTTTTGAATGTCCATTTCAGCAAGGTCTATTGCATCAGCCATTTTTTCAATCCCTGTGCCTGCAAAAAAACCGGGTGATTGCTTTCCACCAATTAATTTAGGAGCTATATAGAGAACCAGTTTATCAACTAATTGTTCAGCCAAGAAGGATGCATTCACTTCACCGCCACCTTCGATTAGAACTGATGATACAGAGTGCTCTCCTAAAATTGTCAGCGTATCATGTAAATCAACGCGGCTCACACCACTTGTAATAAATACTTTACAACCTAGTTGTTCAAGCCTTTTCTTTGTATCTACTGAATATTGTTTTGAAGTAAAAATCCACGTTTGAGCTTTTTGATCTGTTACCACTTTAGAATCTAAAGGAATACGTAGCTTGCTATCTAAAATGATCCGGATTGGATTTCGACCATTTGGAATTCTTGTTGTTAATTCCGGGTCATCCTTAATCACTGTATGAACTCCTACCAGAATCCCTACATTCTCATGGCGTAGCTGATGAACATCTTTACGCGCATCCTCTGAGGTTATCCATTTGCTGTCCCATGTAGATGATGAAATCTTACCGTCTAGCGTCGTTGCTGATTTTAAAGTGATGAACGGCTGCTTTTTAACAATAAACTTATTAAATACTTCATTCATTTTTCTAGACTCTTCTTCACAAACCCCAACTAGGACTTCAATATTTGCATTCTTTAAAATTGAAATTCCACTTCCTGCTACTACGGGATTTGGATCTAATGTTGCAACAATTACTTTTTTTATTCCAGCCTTTACAATTGCCTCGGCACAAGGGCCAGTTCTCCCATGATGTGAACAAGGCTCAAGAGTTACATATATTGTCCCTCCCCTTGCCTGTTCTCCTGCCATCCGTAATGCATGAATTTCCGCATGAGGTTCTCCTGCCTTTAAATGAGCACCCACACCTACTATTCGGTTATGGTTGACGACAACCGCCCCTACAAGTGGATTTGGTTCAGTCTGACCCTTCATTGCCTTTGCATTATTTAGGCTTAAATTCATATAAAACTCATGTTCACTCAATCGGATAGCCTCCTCTAAAATGACCAGCTCTCTCCATTTTCGTTTCTAGATAATGTTTATTATACCTTGAAATATCTCCCCATAACGGAATTCGACCTGAAACGTTTGCACCTGAACTCTGCAAGGCCTTAAGTTTATTTGGGTTATTCGTTATTAATGTAACAGGTAATTGACGAAGTGTTTTTAATACTCTAATCGCTTCATCATAGTTTCTGGAGTCATCCACAAAACCTAGATGCTCATTCGCCTCAACAGTATCTAAGCCCTCTTCTTGCAGTAGGTACGCAAGTGCTTTACTGAATAATCCAATCCCTCTACCTTCATGATTAGCAAGATAGAAAAGTGCCCCAGCCCCATGCTCGGAAATCATTTTCATTGATTGTTTTAATTGGAAACCACAATCACATCTCTTACTACCAAAAATATCTCCAGTATGACAAATACTATGCATACGAATTAGTGCGTCTTCTGCGTACTCAAAGTCTCCGTAGACTAAAACACTTGATTGTTGGTTATTCGCTAAATTAGCCTCTGGCAGGCTTTTAATCAATTCTTCCACTTGATCCTCAGCTTGCACCCCTTCAATCATTTGAACATCTAACCAGCTATACCACTTAAAGAACACTGTCTCTCCATCCAATTGAACTGGGAGATTAATTGGTCCAACAATAAATGTAGACCTGTCACCATGAGTAACAATTTGTACCTTTTCCTTTATTTTGTTTAACGGGCTTTCTGTCGTTTTTTCGATGATCATAGTCCTTCCTCCTCTTACAATAAATATTTTAGCATCTATATGAAATCTCCAATAGCCTCTTAACTTACTTATTGTAAGTAAGTATATATTCGACAGTCAGATACGTCAAGTATTAGGGGTTCTCCTCTATTCCTTTTACCTAACACCTTTATTAAACTTAGCAGCTACTACCATTTGTGAATTGTGTTGTGAAAATGACTACTGCTAACCTTAATCGTCACTTTAGATGAGCTATTTATAAGGAAGATAATATTAAATCTGGATAATACAAGCTAGATTACTGTTTTTTCTTTACTTATTGGTTAAAATAGCTTTGAGGTGATAACAATGGAACAAGTAAAAACTCAAGATCAATTTCAAAAATTAATCTCTAGTAAGGAATCTGTAGTTATAAAATTTGTCACAGACTGGTGTCCTGATTGTAAACGAATGGATATGTTTCTTCCAACAGTATTTGAAGAAGTACAAAATGTTTCAATGTACGAAATCGACAAGGATGAGTTTCCGGAAATAGCCGAGAAATACGATGTGATGGGGATTCCAAGTCTTTTAGTGTTTAAAGATGGAGAAAAGCAAGCGCACCTACATAGCGCGAACGCAAAAACGCCTGAACAGGTAGTTGAATTTTTATCGGATTCTTTTAAATAACAGAAAAGAGCCTGACACACCATTTAATAATGTGAACAGGCTCTTTTACATTTGGAATTACCTTCAATTGAACTCTCCCAGTTTTACTTTCCCTAATATATAGTAAATATAGATCAATTCCTCTAATACTATTTAACTGTAAATTATTTAATTCTCATAAATATTTAGTTCTATCCTACTTGATTTGTATGTAAGATAAATAGAAGCACAAATTAAGGAGGAGATTATATGGGGACTAAGTTTTTCAAGATAGCTGTTGTTTATTTAGTCATTGGCGTATCCATCGGATACATTATGGGTATCACTCATAATTTCAGCTATACGTCTGTTCACGCTCATGTAAACCTACTTGGCTGGGCATCCATGGCACTATTCGGACTCATATATCATTTCTATCCTAAAGCAGGTGAAACAAAATTAGCGAAAACACATTTTTGGCTTCATAACATTGGAACTCCCTTTTTAACTGCTGGCGTGTTTTTGATTGTTTTCTTAGAGAATGACGCATTGACTGTGCTACCAATCATTGGTTCAAATCTTGTCTTAATAGGTATTATTTTATTTTTAATCAATGTCTTTCGTCATGTAAAAAAGGAAAACCTCTCTAGTTAGAACCGGCAAAAGCGTACGACTAAATCATAACTAAAAGGGTATGCATTGTTTTCGTGATGCATACCCTTTTAACTGTATTTTTATCATTCACCAGTAGGTAAACACTAGAGATTATACTCGAATAGCAAGGAAATCAGGATATAGACCACAAATCTTTTCTAGAAGTAGTTACTGCTTTAGCACCAGAAGCTAAAACACTATTAATCTCTTCCTTTTTAGTTATTAAACCCCCTGCAATAACTGAAATCCCTGTTTCTATATTGACCTTTTCAATGAGATGAGGAACACAGCCAGGCAAAACTTCTATGAAGTCAGGATGAACCCTTTCAGCTAATTTATAACTTGTTTCGATTGCAATCGTGTCTAATAAAAATAGGCGTTGAATTGATAGAATTCCATTTTTCTTTGCTGTTTTTAAGACACTACCTCTGGTTGAAATTAGCCCGTCAGGCTTTATTTTTTGACAAAGAAATTCTGAAGAATATTCATCATTTTTCAACCCTTGAATGAGATCAGCATGTAATAGAACTTTTTTACAATGACCTCTAGCATATCTCATGATGCTTTCTAATTGGGAAATATGAACTTCCAACATCACAATATACTCTATATTACTTGTTAAAACATTTTCAAAATCCTTCATTGATTTTATCGCTGGTAACACTTGTTGCCCATTAAAATCCATTTTGCCCCTCCTTTCCCTTACCTTAAGCATTTATTGCTTCAAGAAAAGATCCGGCTTTTTAATTAAAAGAAGTTCGCCATCAATAATGGGATGATTATTTAGAGGCTATATGCTTTGAATATACGGTTGCTCCTCATTATCAAGGGGAACGACTGCGTCATGAATGTATTTTTCTAAGTCCTCAAGATAACGAATTTCTTCTTCTTTTGACCAGCTTAGAAGAGTAGCCATATATCGACTAACTGGCTCTTTCCATTTTTGAACCCAATTAATATCAAATAATAGAGCGCTTGTTCTACGAATAAAAAAGTCACTTAATGTTGTAACCATCTCATGATGAATCCCATATAGAAGTGACGCGTAAACCTCTACTGATAAGTCAGATTCCGCAGCTTGATGACCACTTTGTCGGATAACATCGTACACGTAAGAAATATTAGAACCATATCGTTTCACTAACTTTTCCGCTTCATCCTTTGTTAAACCTAGCTTTATTCCTTCAGCTACTTTTTCTTGAATAAAACTTGAATAACCTGCCGAACCACCAACATTCCCTCCAGAAAGAGTAATACGGTCTGTAGAGCAATTCGGAAAACCTTTACTCTTCCCACTTATTTGCGACAACACTAGATTAACGACACTTTCAGCCATTTTTCGGTAGCCCGTTAGTTTTCCACCTGCAATTGTAATGAGTCCAGATTCAGATAAAAAGATCTCATCTTTTCTTGAGATTTCTGACGGATCTTTTCCTTCTTCATGGATCAACGGGCGAAGACCAACCCAACTTGATTCAACATCACCTGCTACCAAGTTTAGGTTAGGGAACATAAAATTTGAAGCCTCAAGAATATAATCTCGATCTTCTGCTGTCATTCGTGGGTGAACAATTGATCCTTTATAATTCGTATCTGTTGTTCCAACATATGTTTTTCCAGCTCGAGGAATGGCAAACATCATTCTCCCATCGTTAAAAGGTGTATCGAAGTATACAGCCTCTTTAAGTGGAAATTTAGATCCATCAATGACAAGGTGAACCCCCTTTGTTAAGTGTAAATACTTTCCTTTTTTAGATTGATCTTTCTCTCGTAACGTATCAACCCAAGGACCAGCTGCATTGACAATTTTCTTTGCATAAATCTTTTTCTTCTCACCCGATAATTGATCATTTATTTGCACACCTACTAGTTTTCCCTTTTCATAGATGAATTTTTCAGCCTTTGTATAATTTACGGCTAAAACCCCCCGATTAACAGCTTCTTTAATCACTTCTAGCGTTAAACGGGCATCATCTGTTCGATATTCAACATACACCCCAGACCCTTTTAGCCCTTCTTTTCGTAACAATGGCTCCCTTGAAAGGGTATCAGCACTATTTAACATTTTACGTTGCTCTGATCGTTTGACACCTGCTAAGAAATCATAAACTTTAAGCCCAATTGATGTTGAAAACTTACCAAATGTTCCATTCTCGATAATCGGAAGCATCATCCATACTGGTGTAGTAACATGTGGGGCATTTTCATAGACAATCGCACGCTCTTTCCCCACTTCTGCAACTAATTTCACTTCTAGCTGTTTTAAATAACGTAGACCTCCGTGTACAAGTTTTGTCGAACGGCTGGATGTTCCTGCCGCAAAATCCTGCATTTCAATTAAGCCTGTTCTTAGTCCACGTGATTGAGCGTCTAAAGCGATTCCTGTGCCAGTTATTCCCCCTCCAATGACTAGTAAATCTAACGGTTGCTTCTCCATCTCATTTAAATATGTTGATCGTTTTAAGCTAGAAAATTCGTTCATTTTTTTCCATCCTTTCCGTTAAAGGGCTTAAGAACGAATAAAAAGGGACCACAACATCAACTGTAACTAAATCATTTACAGTTTTGTTGTGGTCCCCTCAAATTCTCAGACCTTATCTATTAACTTGTATTTTGGCTATTTTTATAATATATACTTATTTTACATTATATCTATTTATTATCAATACTTTTCATGAAAATTGTTAAAACCAGAGGGTATATAGCCGATAAGCTCAATAAACATTCAACAGGGGATGAAAGCCTCTGTTGAATAAGTTTCACTGTTCCCTATTTTTATTTGGCTTAAATCCCATTGTAGCTTCAACAGCCCTCTTCCAACCACCATACAGTGAATTTCTTTGCTGTTCATCCATCGTTGGTTCATATGATTCTTCTACTTTCCACTGTTTAGAAATTTCTTCTCGATCCTTCCAAAAACCAACTGCAAGTCCTGCTAAATAGGCCGCTCCTAAAGCAGTCGTTTCATTAATTACAGGGCGTTCAACAGCTACATTTAAAATATCACTTTGAAAATTCATTAAGAAATTATTCTTTACAGCGCCACCATCTACACGTAGCTTCTTTAATTCGATACCAGAATCAGCTTCCATCGCCTTCAATACATCCTTTGTTTGATAAGCGAGTGATTCAAGTGTCGCGCGGACAAAATGTTCTTTCGATGTACCACGAGTTAAGCCAAATATGGCACCTCTTGCATCACTGTCCCAATACGGTGTACCTAAGCCAACAAATGCCGGTACGACATAAACACCATCAGTCGATTCGACCTTTGAAGCATACCCTTCACTTGCAGGTGCATCATCTATCATTCTTAAACCATCACGCAGCCACTGAATAGCTGATCCCGCTACAAAAATACTACCTTCTAATGCATACTCTACTTTGCCATCAATTCCCCATGCAATCGTTGTTAACAACCCATTTTCAGAAGGAACAGCTTTTTCCCCTGTGTTCATTAACATAAAGCAGCCTGTGCCATACGTATTTTTAGCCATTCCCTTTTCATAGCACGCTTGACCAAATAAAGCTGCATGCTGATCACCAGCCACTCCTGCTATCGGAACTGCTTCGCCAAAAAAGTGATAATCTACCGTCTCAGCATACACTTCTGAAGATGAACGCACATCTGGAAGCATAGATTTTGGTATGTCTAAAATTTCGAGCAACTCATCATCCCAAGCTAAATCATAAATATTATACATGAGAGTTCTTGAAGCATTTGTATAATCTGTTACATGCTCTTTCCCACCAGAGAGCTTCCAAATTAACCATGTATCAATTGTTCCAAAAAGTAATTTCCCTTGATTCGCCTTTTCTCTTGCCCCTTCAACATGATCAAGAATCCATTTAACCTTTGTTCCTGAGAAGTATGCATCAATTAACAAACCTGTTTTATTTCGAAATAGATCATTGTAGCCCTTTTCTATTAATTCTTCACAAATGTCTGCAGTTTGTCTTGATTGCCAAACAATTGCATTGTAAACTGGTCTACCTGTTTCACGATCCCATACGACCGCTGTTTCACGCTGATTTGTAATCCCGATACTAGCAATTTCATTTGCAGATACATTCGTTTTTGTAAGGACCTCTGCAATGACCGCTAAAATCGAACTCCAGATTTCCTGTGCATTGTGCTCAACCCAGCCTGGCTTAGGAAAATATTGTGTAAATTCTCTTTGTGCTGCATCGACAATTTCCCCATTTTTATTAAATAGAATTGCTCTAGAACTAGTTGTTCCTTGATCTAATGATAATATATATTTTTTTCCCATGATTAATCCTCCCTATAACTCTCTTTTTTTATTTATATATACTACTTCCTGTTTCCACATCTCTATTCCTTTATTTGCATGAGCTATTTTCCTATATAATCCTATAGCTTGATCCTTGGTCCGTTTCCCCTACAACAGTACCTAGATTATCCTTCATTCAAATGAGTAGAATTAGTATGCACTACTCGTTTAGTATTAGACACCCTAGCAATTAAAACGATAACGGCTAGTACACCTATTAGTATATATAATGCATTTATTGATCCACTAACAAATAGTGCTTGGTGAAACTGCGCACCTAACACACCACCTAAGATTGGCCCCACCACAGGAATCCAAGCATATTTCCAATTTGAAGTTCCCTTCCCCGCTATCGGTAATAAAAAATGGGCAATACGCGGACCTAAATCACGTGCTGGATTAATCGCATACCCTGTTGTCCCACCAAGTGAAAGACCAATAGCTGTTATGAAGAAACCAACAATTATTGGATTAAGCCCTTCTGTGAACTCATTTGCTCCAATTGACAATAAACCGAATACTAATATTGCTGTCCCTAAAACCTCACTTATTAAATTGGATGGAGTATGTGGGATAGCTGGATCTGTTGAAAATACCGCTAATTTTGCACCTTGATCTTCAGTTGCTTTCCAGTGGGGATAATAATACAACCATACGATTGTAGCTCCAATAAAAGCACCTATAATTTGAGCTGCAACATATGCTGGAACATCCGCCCAAGGGAATTCCCCAATTGAAGCAAACCCGATTGTAACTGCTGGATTTAAATGAGCACCACTTACACTTCCAACTGCGTATGCACCAAAAGCTACAGCAAAACCCCACCCCATGGTTATAACAATCCACCCTGAATTTTGTGCCTTTGATTTATTAAGTACGACGCCACCAACAACACCGCCACCAAATATAATTAGTATCATTGTACCAATAACTTCACCTAGAAAAGGTGACATAGAAAAGCCCCCTTGTTTTTTAAAATAGTTCTATTACCCACAAAAATCACATGCCCGAAGATAGTGGCTGAAAAAGTCAAAAAAAGACAGCTCATGTATTAAAAAAAGGCAATAATCTCCTTTTTAACACAATAAGCTGTCTCTCAATGACTCATCAGCACGTTTCTTAACTTGTAGTGTTATTATAGAGTAGAAACTTTACTTTGTAAACGCTCTTTTCATTGAATTTTTAAGATAGATAAAAAAATGTTTCTCTAATTTTCCAGCAAAACTTTTTTAAATTGTTGCCTTTTATTTTTCGAATCATTATATAATTTAGGTGACCATACTGGTGGTCACTAGCCAATCCAAGGAGTGTGAATAAATATGGCCAAATCAAAAGCAAGAAAAATTAGGGAGAAACAAGTTCGAGAAGGTAAATTGGATGTTACGATCAGACGTAATGATTGGGGCGGGTTTAACCCATACAATCGTCAGACAAAAACAAAAAAAGAAGCATTAACCCATATGCAAGGAAAGCACCGAAAGAACCATTCTCAAATTAATTATGATGAGAATGGTTCTTTTATTTGTAGATTAAATTGTATCCCAATTATTTAATAGCAGAACAAGTGATTAGAGGCATAGAAACGATAGCGATTATGACAGTATGACCTGTGGAAGTTGTATAGGACCCTAAAGCTAATTTCATCTTATTTTCTAGCACCTTTATTTGATTTCACATAATTATGAGAAAAGTACGTCCCAATCAATATCGCCTTAACTGATATCCAAATGTTGATACACTGTTGCATGAAACCTTCTCGAGATGATAGCTCGATGAACTCATATCCTAGTTCGATTACCTTATCCACGTATTAAATATTTAATCCCTCTTTAATTTTTAATCCCTCTCTAATGGATTTCAGTGTTACTTCATTAGACCATTCTGATTTATCAGGATAAGCGAATACTGAATTTGTTAAAATTCCGTCAAATTTCATTTCTCTTAATTTCCGATATAATGCTTCAAAGTTTACTTCCCCTTCACCAGGGTTCAAATGCTGGTGAATAGTTACGTTTGCATTAGGAGGATTAACAATATATCGTAATCCAAATGCTGCTTTATGATTAAGAGTATCAGCAATTAGAACATGAGCAAGTAAATCTCCCGCTTCTTCCAAATGTTTCTCTACATCGCCAACACCATCATCATAAAAGAAAGCATGTGCAACAGAATATACCAACTTGATCCAATCTTTATCTAGTGCACGAATCATTCTAATGGCTTCTGTATTCAACTCAATAAAATCGTTAGGATGCGATTGTAAATTAAGTTTAATACCCTCTTTTTCAAAAAGTGGCATTAGCTCTTCCATAGATTTAACAAAAGCAGCTTCACTTTCAACCGGACGGCTTTTGTCGCCAGCAAATTCGCTGTTCATTAAATCTACTCCTAATTCAGAAGTGATTTCAATACAACGCTTCCAATTCCGCACTGCAGCTTGACGTTCATCTTCAATGGGTGAAGACCATTGTTGAACTGGTAGTACAGAAGAGATTTTAACTCCGGCATCTAAACAATATCTTTTTAAATCTTTTATCAGCTGCTTATCAACCTTTGGATATTCATAAAACCAAATAAAATCTTTACGCGGTGAAAACTCTACATATTCATACCCTAATCTAGCAACTGCATCGATCGTATCTTTTAAATTTGTATTATCACGATAATGTGACGGATCATATGCTAAACGCAATTTAAACATCTCCTTTTTTCAATGTTCCTATTAAATTTACAAGTTATATATGGATTCAACTACTAATACTGCGATGCTCTTTAAGCGCAATAGCTTCTTTTCTACTCCAAGTAATAATTAAAATGCTGGCTATTAATCCTAATATACCAGTAAAGTAAAACCCTGAAGTAATTCCAAAACCTGAATTTAAAACACCTGCTATAAAAGGTCCTGAAAACATACCAAGTGCATATAACGCTTGATATACACCCATAGCAGTTGCTCTTTTTTTATGTGAAATTGATTCAATTGCTAATCCTAACAGGAGTGGAAATAGTATTCCGAGAGAAAATCCATTAAAGCCTTGAATGATCATTAGCAATCCTTTTGATTCCATAAAAGGTGTTATAAGCGTAAAAAATGCTGATGCAAGAAAAGCAATATTTAAGGACTTCCATTTACCTAACAGCGGTACAATAACTTTCCCCATAAATAGTGTCGCTATAGCATGTGGAATCATAAATGAAAACACAATCAAACTAATATCACTAGCGTGAATACCAATCTTTAAGGCATAGGCGGGAATGAAACCAAACATCGTAGTAAAAATAATACTGTGGGCCAAAATAGACAACAAAGAAACTTTTATAAGCATTGGTTCTTTTATGACCGATGTAAGGTCTTTAACTTTTACTGGCACGCTCGCATTCACTTCTTTGTTCTCATAAATAAAGAGAGAAAGTATGGCAGCCATAACACTAGTAATTCCACCTACCCAGAATGGAGCACGCCATCCCCATTCATTTACAATAATACCGCTTAGGCTCATACCGATGAGTTGCGCTAAAACAACAACAAAGGAAATGCTGCTCATTGCTCGATGAACTTCACGATCAACAAAATAACTAGAATATAATACAGTAAACACAACCCATGTTGCTGCTGCAATACCTGCGAGAGAACGGGCTATAAGTACCCATCCTAAGCTATCTGTTAATGCAAATACTAAACAACTAGTTGTACTTATCAGCATCCCTGCTACTATAAACGGCCTTCTTAATCTAAAAAGATCAGAATAAATCCCAATGGGAAGTCTAAATAAAAATTGCATAAGTCCATAGCTACTCAAAACAATTCCTATAAATATATATTTACCTCCCATCGTTTCTATATAAGGAGTCAAAATAGGAAGGTAAATAAAATGCGAGAACCAAAGCGCAAAAGAAACAATTAAAAAAATATATTTATCTTTAACAGAATAAAGAGAACTCAAATTATCACTCCATGTTTTCTTAAAAGAAAGGTACCAGGTTTTTAAGCCTAGGTACCTTCAGAGAAATTACCAACGAGCGGTTACCATTTTCTTGCGTGTATAGAACTCAACTCCATCTGTACCATTAGCATGAAGATCACCATAGAATGATTTTTTCCAGCCAGAGAATGGGAAGAATGCCATAGGAGCTGGAACTCCTAAATTAACGCCGAGCATACCTGCGTCGATATCTTCTCTGAACTTACGAACATTACTTCCGCTTGCTGTATAAATACATGCCCCGTTCGCAAAGTCTGATTCATTTGTTAAAGCAATCGCTTCATCAAGTGAATTTACTCGAACAACTGATAGTACTGGAGCAAAGATTTCTTCTTTCCAAATTGTCATTTCTGTTTTGACATGATCGAAAATCGTTGGTCCGACAAAATATCCATTACCAGCAGCTGCTGCAGCTTTACGTCCATCACGTACTAATGTAGCACCTTCTTTTTCACCAATTTCAATGTATTTTTCTGTTTTGTCCTTATGAGAATCACGAATGACAGGACCCAGGAATACACCTTCATCCATTCCATTCCCAATTGTAATGTTATCTACAGCTTCAACTAACTTCTCCATGAATGGTTCCGCTACTTCTCCAACAGTAACAACAACTGCTGCCGCCATACATCTTTCACCTGCTGATCCATAAGCTGCGCTGACAATTTGGTTAACAGCCCCATCTAGATCCGCATCAGGCATAACGATAGAGTGGTTTTTTGCTCCAGCTAGAGCTTGAACGCGCTTACCATAATTTGAAGCAGTTTTATACACATATTCAGCAACTGGCTGAGAACCTACAAATGAGATTGCTTTCACTTTAGGATGTTCAAGCAAGCCATTAACTACATCATGTGCACCATGTACAATGTTTAAAACACCTTCAGGTAGTCCAGCTTCTGTAAACAATTCAGCTAGGCGATTCGCGAGCAAAGGCGTACGCTCTGATGGCTTAAGCACAAACGTATTTCCACAAACAATTGCTAATGGGAACATCCAGCATGGTACCATCATCGGGAAGTTAAAAGGTGTGATTCCGCCTACTACTCCAACTGGATAGCGGTACATCCCAGACTCTACATTTGTCGCGATATCTGGAAGCTGTTTTCCCATCATTAGTGTAGGCGCTCCTGCTGCAAACTCAACACATTCAATCCCACGTAAAACTTCCCCGTATGCTTCGTTATAACTTTTTCCATTTTCAATTGTTACTAAGCGAGCAAGTTCGTCCCAATTTTCTACCAGTAATTGTTGGTATTTAAATAGAATACGTGCTCTGCGAGGAACTGCAGTTTTACTCCAAGTCTTGAATGCTTCTGATGCCACTTCTACCGCTCTATCTACATCTTCACGGCTTGAAAGAGGTACATGTGCTAGTGTTTCACCCGTTGCTGGATTTGGAACTACCTCTGTTTTTCCAGATGTTGATTCTACCCATTGACCACCGATATAGTTTTTTAGGTTTTGTACTGTCACTGTGTTTGACATAATAATGACTCCTCTCATTTTTTAATTTCTATTACTACATGCTACCCTCATTAATTCTGCCATTTATATAAGTTATTATTCTACTTAACTTATACAAATGACAACGAGGTAGATCATAACTCACGCAATACAATGTTTGACGATTTAATGAAATCGATTTCAGTTAAAAAGAATTTTTTTCTTACTTACAAGACCCATTTTATCTCATCAATTTACTTTTGTAAACGCTTTTTTATTATTTTTTCCTTTTATAACTTTTTAATTTTTTTTTTAGAATGTAGCAAGAAACCGAGATGAACCATACATTTTCTTAGTGGTTGATCATACAGTTTACAACCAAAATAGGGTTCATTTCAATTTGATGATTTACTAAAGTAAATGGTCTATTCCTTTTGATTCTCTAATTAATAAAGCAGAAATCGATTTCAATTAAAATTATGCGTTGATTCACTTTTAGTTCAATTAGTAAACGTCTATCAGCAATCGGATAGTATTATATGACCTCTAACGATTCTCTAACTTTTGATTCAGAACTACAGGACTCTCTAATGATTAATTCATCCTTCATGACAATCTTTTTCTTATGAATAGATTCCTTATTTATTAATTTAATCAGCATCTCCATTGCCTTCTTACCAATTTCGTATTTGGGTTGGTCTATTGTTGTTAAGTTAGGCTCATGGACAGATGACATTTTAATATTGTCAAAGCCCACCACCGCTAGATCCTTCGGAACATTCAAACCACTGTCTTTCACAGCCTTAATTGCTCCCATTGCCATATCATCGTTAAAGGCAAAAACCGCTGTTGGCGGGTTTTCGAGTGCTAATAATTTTAACATCTGATTATAGCCTGATTCAAAGCTAAAATCACCTTCCTGGATGTATGCTGAGTCGATATCTAAATCATGGCTCATCATCGCTTGTTGATACCCTCTCATTCGATCTCTGCTTAATATCACATTTATAGTACCTGTAATATGCGCAATTTTCGTATGACCAAGTTTAATTAAATGTTCGGTTGCTTTTCTTGCACTACTAATGTTATCAATTGATACAGTAGGAATATTTAAACCATCAATGTATTCACATGCAAGTACCATTGGAAAATGATTTGATATCTCCTCTAAGTTTGCTTTATTAAGTCTTGCTGTTAAAAGAACCATTCCGTCTGCTTGCTTTTGTAGCAATAAATTAATATACTCCTTTTCTCTTTCAATATCATTTTCAGTATCGCCTAATATAACCTGATATCCATGGTTAACAGCTACATGCTCGATCCCACGCAGTACTTTTGAAAAGAATGCACTTGTGATATCTGGAACAACAACTAGAATGATCTTTGTTTCCTTTGTTCTAAATTGTCTCGCAACAATATGGGGCTTGTAATTCACTTGATTAATGACATCCAAGACCTTTTGTCTTGTTTCAGTACTTACGAGCTCTGGATGAGAAAGGACTCTTGAAACTGTTGCTGGCGATACATTTGCTAATTTTGCCACATCACTCATTTTCATATTTTCATATCGCCCACCTTCATTAAATGTATACAAACAGCACTGTAAACGATTTCATTTATTGGCGCATTTTGTCTGCATCTATATACTAATATAAGAGTAACAAATATTATGTATCGTCATTATTAATTTTAATTGATACACAATTTATTGTAAACGATTACTTTTAAAAGGCCAAAAAAAAAAGGAATAAACCATGAGGCAGAAGAAACACATACTGCTTCAACATCTCATGGCCTACATTTTTGTTTGTTCCTTCAAATCAGGATTAGAGCCACAGGATTCCCTTATGATCAATTCATCCTTCATGACAAACTTTTTCTTATTTATAGATTCCCCATTTATTAATTTCAGCAATAACTCCATTGCCTTTTTGCCTATTTCATATTTAGGCTGGTTAATCGTGGTTAAATTAGGTTCTATTACAGATGACATTTTAACATTATCAAAGCCCACCACAGCTAAATCCTCTGGAGCTTTCAGACCACTATCCTTCGCAGCTTTAATTGCTCCCATGGCCATCTCATCATTAAAAGCAAAAACTGCAGTTGGTGGGTTTTCTAATGCTAATAATTTTAGTGTTTGATTATAACCTGATTCAAAACTAAAATCTCCTTCTTGAATGTATGCTGAGTCAATATCTAATTCATGGCTCATCATCGCTTGCTGATAACCCCTCATCCGATCTCGGCTCAATATAACATTAATTGGACCCGTAATATGTGCAATTTTCGTATGACCTAGCTTAATTAAATGTTCGGTCGCCTTTCTTGCACTACTAATATTATCTATTGATACTGTCGGAACATTTAATCCATCCATGTACTCACAAGCAAGCACCATTGGAAAATGTTCAGAAATCTCTTCTAGGTTAGTTTTATTAAGTCTAGCTGTTAAGAGAACCATCCCATCTGCTTGCTTTTGAAGCAATAAATTAATATATTCCTTTTCTCTTTCAATATCATTTTCTGTATCCCCTAAAATTACCTGATATCCATTGTTAACGGCTACATGTTCAATCCCACGCAGCACCTTTGAAAAGAAAGCGCTTGTGATATCTGGGACAACAACAAGGATAATTTTCGTTTCCTTCGTTCTAAATTGTCTCGCAACAATATGGGGTTTGTAATTGACTTCATTTATGACATCTAAGACCTTTTGTCTCGTTTCCTTACTCACTAATTCTGGATTACTAAGGACTCTAGATACTGTTGCAGGCGATACATTTGCTAATTTTGCCACATCGCTCATTTTCATAATCTTCTATTCACTCACCTTTACTAAAAAACGATGTAGTGGAAAGATAACAATCTAACCTGTAAAAAAAGTAAAACTAAATCGTTTTCATACCAATTATACTATTTTATAAGACTTTCGCAAAGCAAAGAGCTATCTTATTCATAAATAAGATAGCCCCTATTTTACCCTTTATTACTCACACTAAATTCTTTTGCTTTATTCGTTGCATTAAATTCGCTAATTTTACCTTTGACTGTTGCGATAATCGCTTCTTTTCCAGGTGTTGTTATCGCCCGATGATCATAAACTTCGCTATCATTACTCAATCTATCCCGAACAGCTTGCGTCCACGCTTGTAAGCATTCAGTGTTAACATTGATTTTAGCGTGACCTAATTCAATTGCTCGATTTATTTGATAAGAGGGTATACCAGAACCTCCGTGAAGAACTAGAGGGATACCTGTCCATTCTGAAATCTGCTTCATTTCATCGAAGCCAAGCTTTGGTTCACCTTGATATGGCCCATGAACAGATCCAAGCGCTGCCGCTAATGCGTCTATTCCCGCTTCTTCAACGATACGCAAACACTCTTTAGGATTTGCATATTTCACTCCACCTACAAGTCCATCTTCGATACCACCCACAGTGCCTACCTCTGCTTCAACAGATACTTGCTTAGTAAGAGCATAATCAACAACTTGTTTGGTCATTGCAATATTCTCGTCAATAGAGTAATGGGATCCATCGATCATAACTGACGTAAATCCAGCATCTATTGCCTGCTTACATCTATCAAAGCTCATTCCATGATCTAAATGTAAAGCAACTGGAACTGTAATAGACATTTCTTCCATAAGTGCTTTTACCATTGCAGCAATTGTTTTAAACCCACCTAGGTAATCAATAAGTCTATCAGAAGCCGCAACAATAACAGGTGCACCTTCTTCTTCAGCAGCTTGTAAGATTGCTTGTGCCCACTGTAAGCTATTTATGTTAAATTGTCCTACAGCATATTTACCTTCTTTTGCTTTCAGAAGCATTTCTTTCATAGAGACTAATGTCACGTTGATCACCTCTCTTCTTACAAAAATCCTATTGATAGCGTAATTTTAGCAACCATCTAATTGAAAGATATTTATTTGGCAGCTATCCCTAGATCATAATGCTTTGAAACAACTTCAAGTGTTGTTTCTTTAGCAGTTTTAATTGCTTCTTCAGCGCCTAACTTATAATATTCTGGTCTGAATATTTCAACTGAAACAGCTCCTGAATACCCTTTTTCTTTCAATATTGAAAGCATACGATCTAAATCAATTGCACCTAAACCAGGCCACACTCTATCTTCATCAGTTAAGAAGCCAATTGGAAAATCTTCAGTATCATCAATATGCAAAATAAAAATTTTAGAGATATCAGCTTTATTAAGATCGGCAAAATCAGATCCCATCGCATGGAAATGGAAGCAATCAAAAACTACTCCAACATTTTCACGATTTACAGCCTCAACAATATCGTACGCTTGCCCGAATGTATTAACTGTACATTGTGGATGACCAACGAATTCCAATGCTATTTTAACTCCATATGGTTCGGCAAGATCAGAAAGCTCTTTTAACACTTCAACACAACTATTTTTTATATCTTTTTTCAAGATCTTTTCTTCGGTAACTAATGGCACCGCTACAATATATTGAGCTCCTATCTTTTTAGCAACCTCCAACATATCCTTATATTCATTAATAATATTCTTATATCCTGCTTCATCACGATTATTGAAGAAAACTAAGGCGTTTAAAGCTAAAGGCTTAATATGATTTGTTTGAAAATAATTAGCCAAATCATCAATTGAGTGATCTTTTAAGTACTCTGGCAATTTGTCCATCGTACGGATTTCAATATAATCATAACCGTGTTTCTCACAAAATTCTAAGTCCTTTGCAAGATTAGAATTTTCTAATGTAGTAGCTTCATTAAAACATAATTTCATAGTTATGCCCCTCCTTAGATTTGATAAATAATTTAGTATTTAGATTGTTTGATACTGGTTATAGAAATCTGGTTTTTCTACAAGCGAAACAACTTCCTTCTCACCTGAATCCTGTGCTTTAATCGCTGCATCTGCAGTTACAGCTGCAATATATCCATCCCATGAAGTTGGTCCGTTTGGCTCACCTGTTTTCTTAATTGAATCCATGAAGTCTTGTAATTCTTTATCATACGCATCAATAAATCGATCCTTCCAATCATTTAACACGTTCGTACCAAATGTAGCATTTTTGCGGAAGGAAATACTTTGGAACTCTGGTAAGCTTACAATTCCTTCATCACCAATTACCTCACACTGAATGTCATATCCATACTTACAATTAACAAATATTTCAGCAGTGATGACAATACCACCATTTGTTTCTAATGTTACAATTTGTGGATCTTTAAGATGCTCTAATGCATGCTTTGATTTCTTCGGATAAGTAACCTGCACTGTTTTATAATCATCATTGACTAACCAATGCAGAACATCAATTTCATGAATTAACGTATCATGAATAGCCATATCAGTTGTATAGTTTTCACCTACTTCTGGATTTCGGTGTGCACAACGAATCATTAAAGGTTCTCCAATGAAGTTGTTATCAATCGCTTCTTTTAATTGTACATAACCGCTATCATAACGGCGCATAAAGCCTACTTGAACAAGGCGCTTTCCATGTTTCATTTCAGCTTCGACAATTCTCATGCACCCTTCTCCTGTTGTCGCAAGCGGCTTTTCAACGAATACATATTTCCCTGCTTCAATTGCAGCCAATACACTTGCTTCATGTGCTGGGCCCCAGCTTGTTACCAGAACAGCATCAACGTTTTCAGCTGAAATAAGAGCTTTATCATCAGGATAAACCGCTGCATCTAATTCAAATCTTTCAACGACATCTTTTGCAGAAGCTTGGTTAACATCAGTCACGGCGACAATTTCCCCACCGGATAATTTATTTTGAATACGCTTAATATGTTCTCTACCAATTGCACCAGTACCAATAACTCCAAACCTAATTGTCATTTTATTTCCTCCACTGATTTTGTCTTTGTATTCGTTTATGTTTCTTTGATTACGCCAAAGCTGTTTTTTTAAGTATTTTTTCGTCTATATATTTTCTTGCTATCAAAGCATATTCCAATGGGTGGGCAATGGATGGATCTTGTTCAGCTTCAATTACAACCCATCCTTGATAGTTGTAATCCAATAAAACTTGGTATACTTCTGTAAAATCGATACATCCATCACCTGGTACAGTAAACATGCCATTTAAAAAGGATTGTAAAAAGGAATGACCATTGTCCTCACATTGTTTTAAGATTGTTGCTCTCACATCTTTAAAATGAACATGTTTGATACGTTTAATGTGCTTATTTAATAAAGCTGTATAATCACCATCAGACACGTAAATATGACCTGTATCATAAAGTAAATGTACATGTTTTGGATCTGTATGTTCCATAAGGCGATCAATTTCCTCGATTGTTTGAACACCAGTACCCATATGATGATGAAATACTAATTTTAAGTCATATTGTTCAGCGATTTTCCCAAGTTCATTTAGTCCTTGGCATAATCCAATCCATTCTTCATCAGTGAATGTCGGTTTTTCAGTGAAGACATTCTTATCTGTACCTTGGATGCTATATGTTTGTTCAGATACAACTGCTACAGCTGCATTTACTTCCTGTAAATAAGCACAATGCTTATGAAATTCTTTAGCTACCTCTTCAAGCCCATCACGGATAAGAAAACTACTAAACCATTGACCAGCTATACGTAAGTTTCGCAGCTTTAGCTCTTTATTTAACACCTTTGCTTCAGGAAAGAAACCACCAACTTCAGTACCTTGAAATCCAGCTACAACGATATCGCTTAATAGGTGTGACAATGTATTTTCTTTTCCAATTTCCGGAATGTCATCATTTCGCCATCCAATAGGAGCAATGCCCCAACTAATCTTTTGATTACTCATAACTATTCACCCCTATTAGTATTGCTTTGCATTTTTTAACTTTTGTTGTTTTAGTTCAAAAGTCTTTTGGACTCCTTCTTGATTAGACACCTCTGGGAATCCTAAATTCCACCAACTACCATCATATCCATCTGTCATTGTCTTTGGGAGCACTTTCATTTCAATTAAAGTTGATCGATCTTGGTTCTTCGCATCTTCTAAAGCAGTTTTTAATTCTTCTACAGTATTTGCACGATATGCTTTAGCGCCATATCCTTCCGCAACTTTTGCATAATCAATATTCATAATTTGATTGTCATCTGTTCTGAATTCGCAATTGAAGCTACCATTACCAGAATCCATTTGTAAATTATTAATACAGCCATATCCCGAGTTATCGAAAAGAAGCACATTAATTTTTTTATTGTATTGAATAGCTGTAATAAATTCCGAATGAAGCATAAGGAAACTTCCGTCACCTACTATTGTGTACACTTCTTTTGTCGGATCAGCTAATTTCAACCCCAAGGTACCTGAAACTTCATACCCCATACATGAATAACCATACTCAAGATGGTACGTATTTGGAACTTCTGAATGCCATAAACGTTGTAAATCTCCTGGAAGAGATCCAGCCGCACAAATAATGATACTATCAGGTTCAATCGTGTCATTAATTGCTAACAATGCTGTCGTTTGTGCTAGCTCCGTATTTAAAGCATCTGCATATTCATTTAATTTTTCTTGTGAGAAGTGATTTTTAATTTCAGGATCAAAATTCTCTCTATTAAATGTCACTTTACTTAAGCGATCACGTTCTATTAACCATTCCTCTTTTAATTCAGTGATCAAATCGCCAAACTCACTCGTATATCCCTCTAACATTGGAATTAACGCTTCAAAAGTTGTTCTAGCATCAGCAACAACTGGGAATGCATCTAATTTATACGCTTGCATCCGACTAACATTAATGTTCAAGAATTTTGTTGTTTCAAAGTTAAATAGTGTTTTAGAAGCCGTTGCGAAATCTGTAAACCTTGTACCAACACCAATAATTAGATCTGCCTGTAAGGCTGCTTTATTGGCCGCTTGAGTGCCTGTAATACCTAGTCCGCCTAGATTATTTATAAATGAGGATTCTACAGCTGATTTACCTGCTTGCGTTTCTACCAATGGAATATTATATCTCTCAGAAAATTCTATTAAAGATTCCCGTGCCTCAGAATACTTTACGCCACCACCAACAACAATTAACGGCTTTTTACTAGCCTTGATTAGCTCTGTTGCACCATTTAATTCACGTTCAGTTGGTAACTTACGATCGATGTAATGAACTCGTTTTTCAAAGAATTTTACATCATAATCAAATGCTTCACCTTCAACATCCTGTGAAATACAAACCGTTGCAGGACCTGCCTTTGCTGGATCTGTCATCACTTCGAATGCGCGAATTAAGCTTGACATTAATTGCTCAGGACGAGTGATACGATCCCAATATCGCGACAACGGTTTAAGTGCATCATTTGTTGTTATTGCAATGCTGTGTTCTTGTTCGACTTGTTGCAAGACTGGATCAGGTTGGCGTGTAGCATAAGTGTCTGCAGGCAACAATAATACAGGAATGTTATTAGCAAGGGCTGTACCTGCTGCAGTTACCAGGTTGGCTGAGCCAGGACCACTTGAAGTTGTAACGGCATATATTTTTTTACGTAGCATTTGTTTACTATAAGCGATCGCCGCATGTGCCATTCCTTGTTCATTTTTCCCTTGAATAATCTTCAAATGACCTGGATCTTGTTCAAGTGCCTGGCCAAAGCCCAATACATTTCCATGGCCAAAGATATTAAAAATACCTTCGACAAAAGGAAATTCATCGCCATCAATATGAACATATTGTTGATTCAAAAACTTGATTAAAGCTTGCGCTGTTGTTAATCTAACCGTTTCCATTTTTTCACCTCTATGCTATTGAAATTGTTTCGTTTTTAGCAATTAATTGTTCAATTTCTTCTACTGTTGGCATAGCTTCTGATGAGCTATGCTTACTCACTACGATTGATGCTGATGCACTGCCGTATTTTAAAGCTGTTTCAATATCTTTACCTGTTATTAAAGCACATAGGAATGCTGATGCGTATGAATCCCCAGCACCAAACGTTTTCAATACATTTGTTTTGTATGCTAGACCTCTAAATACCTCTCCAGATTTAGTGTAGGCAAAAGAACCTTCTACACCATGTTTAATGACGATTAACTCTGGAGAATGTTTGAACAAATAGTTGACTGTATTCTCATTTTTACCTTCTATTTCGCTATTTTCCATTGCATCGTATTCATCACGAGTACCAATGACAATATCTGCTTGCTCTGCTACTAAAGAATAATAAACAGCTGTTTCTTCAAGGGATTCCCAAGAGTATGGACGGTAGTCTAATTCAAAAATAACTTTTACATCATTCTTTTTCGCTAGATTTACTGCTTTTAATATTGCTTCACGTGAAGGACTTTTAGACAAAGCCGTACCTGAGACAAGCAAGACCTTCGATTTATTAATGTACGCTTCATCCACTTCAGATGGAGCCAAATAAAGATCTGCAACATCTTGTCGATACATTAAAATGCTGCACTCTTCTGGACTTTTAATCTCTGTAAATGCTAAACCTGTTTTATGCCCTTCTTTATCTACCACAAAGTTAGAAGTATCAATACCAACATCACTCATATATTTCTCGATAAAACGTCCATGTTGATCATCGGAAATTTTACCGATAAATCCGGCTTTTAAACCTAGCTTAGAACTTCCAATTGCAATGTTTGCTGGAGAACCACCGACATACTTTGAAAATGTCATTGTTTCTTCCATAGGGCGGTTATATTCCACTGCATTTAAATCTATACAAGCTCGACCAATTGCAATAATATCGAATTCTTTTTCAGCATTAAAATTAATTTTCATCTCAAAAAACAACTCCCTTTTTTAGCGTTTTAAAATCCATTCATGATCAGGATCATTGTGGAACTTCCAAATTCGCTTTGGTCCTGCCATAACATTTAAATAATAGGACGTATAGCCTTCAGGTACACCTACAGGGTGGTAACCTACAGGTACGATGACAACATTACCGTTTTCTACAGTCATCGTCTCATCCAAGGAACGATCATCTGTATAAACACGTTGAAATACAAATCCTTGCGGCGGGTTCATTTCGTGATAATATGTTTCTTCTAAAAATGATTCCTGCGGCAAATTATCTTGATCATGCTTATGTGGAGGATAGCTAGACCAATTTCCACTTTCAGTAAAAACCTCAACAACTAGTAAGCTGTTTGCTGATGGATCTGAATCTGGTAGGATGTTATGCACCATTCGCTTGTTGTTGCCTGTTCCTCGTTGTTCGACACCATTTTCTGAAGCACTAATCAATCTTGTTGGTAATTGTTTTTCCGAAGGTGAGTAGCATAAAGCTACACGCGCCCCACTAACTGCCTCTACATCAAAAATGTGATCATTTGATACATACACACTATCTGTTGGTTGCTTTTCAAATACAGATTTGCGAGTCCCTATATTTTCATATGTAACATCCCTATCTGAAACATTTATCTTCCCTGTTACTGCTACAATACAACATTCTTGCTTCCCTAATTCCTCTGTATATGTAACACCAGGAGCTAAATCTATTATTTTAAAGCCTACATATTCCAACGATGAATTTTCTGATGTCACATCATGTACAAGTGTTACACCTTGTGCAATTTCCTGATTATTTGGTTTGCGAAGCAATTTACTCATTGCTATCTCCTCCTTTATTGGATTTATTGTAGTAAGAAAATTCTATATTCTGCTTTTTAATAAATTGACATTCTCTGAAATCGATTTCATTGTTACTTATTTTTAAAGAATAGGTGTTATCTAATCTTTGCAAGTTTAATAATCTCTCCTTCAGAATAATAATACAAACGCTTTCAGTCAACAATTTTTCAAAGTGTTTTACTCTTAAAAAAAGACTATTCATCTTCTATATGCTTATTTGTATGAAATTACATACAATTATCGCTCCATTGGACTAATGTAATTGTTTTGGTATCATTTTAGCATTATATTACTGCAATCGATTTCAGTATAGAAATTACTTTTATCCAACTTAAACAACCTAAAGGTATTGAATCCTTAATAAAGATGTATCCTTATCAGTATATTCTGCCTTTCTAGACTTATTCAATCTTTAAATAATTTGATTTTTAATAATTTTATAATAACATTAACCTAAAGCGCTTTCAATAGCTTATTTTAATTTTATATTCGACATAACCAGGTTCGATCTTGTTTTAAATAGCACTTATTATTATATTCTAGAAGTGTCCTTACTTATTCAATTGAATAAGCAAGAACTAGCCCCTCATAAAATGAGTTATAATTTTCCTGTTAAGAACTGCGCTTCGCCTACTCCAAAACTCCAGTCTGCGTCCCCATTTTCCGTAATAGATACCATTAAGTCTTGAGGAGAAATGCCACACTCAGACTCAAGTTGGCTTGCTAGTAAAGCATATAACAGCTCCTTTTGACTCGTAGTCCTAGTTTTGCTAACGATGCTTATAATGACTAAATTTTTACTTCGATTAAAGCCCAAACCTGTATCTTCAATTATAAGTTCATTAGCTGGATGCTGATGAACAATTTGATAACGGTCCCTTTCCGGTACTTTAAAAGCTTCCACCATAGCATTATGGGCAACATCCAATAATTTTTTTAATGACTTTTCATCGCGACCCTCTATTAAATCAAAACGTAATAATGGCATGTTTTAGTTCCTCCTTAGATTAATTAAACCTATTTTTTTCCCTACTTCATTTCAATTCAAATTATCTGAGATTACAAGTTGAATATCGTGCCTCTTTGTATATTCTTGGTAGCTTTCACTTGGGGCTTTATCCGTTACAATATAATCAACTTCATCCATATCACAATAGGTCATCAAGGCATATTTATCAAATTTACAATGATCAACCAGTAGAAAGACTTTTGAACTCTTTTTAACGACAGTTTGCTTTATCTCACTTTCAAGAGGAGAGGAATGAGTCACTCCATTTGAGATGGTGATACCAGTTGAAGCCATGAAAGCCTTGTTAATATTATAGGATTTTAATAAATCCATATTTTTCAAACTAACAAATGATTTTGTTTTACGATCAAATACTCCACCAGTTGAAATGACATTTAAATTATCATATGGAAACGATTTAAAAATAAAGTCGAGATTATTTGTAATGATCGTAACATTCTTTGCCTGGAGGTGCTCCACCATTTCTAATGTAGTCGTTCCTGAATCAATATAAATGATATCCCCATCCTCAACAAAATTTGCAGCTGCCCTAGCAATTGACCTTTTTTGTTTTTGATTGCGTGTCTGCCTTTCGTTAAACGATTTAAGTGTTGCATGATTTGCAGCTACCCCACCGTAAACCTTTATTATTTTCCCTCGTTCAACCAACTGCTGAATATCACGTCGAATCGTGTTTTTAGATACATCAAACACTTTTACAAGCTCATCTAAAGATACAGTATCATTGACAAGAACATAATCCTGTATTTGTTCAATACGTTCTGTTTTTATCATAATTACCCCTCTTGAATGCATTTATTTTCACTTTTCATGCGACTAGAAGCGTACTTCTACTATTACTATAAGTGTTTTTTTATATTCTATCAAGAGTTACCCAAAACTTCACCATTTATTTTCATGTATTGGTCAATTTCTTAATCTATTACACAATTATCTGAAAGACTAACTGCTATCTATCACTAGTTTAGAATAGTGATAATACTGGTAACATCTCCATAATTCGTAATGATTTTTCTATTATTATCTAAAATTATCGATAAAAATTCTGAAATTTCTATTGACTGAAAGCGCTTTTAATAATATGATCAAAACATTCATAAGTAACCAAAAAATAATCAACATATAACCAATATGTTTCAAAAGGAGGAATTATTTTGAATAAACAGGTCAAACAAAACTCGTTTTTACTCAAAGTTATCTTAGTCTCCACATTTGGCGGGCTTCTCTTCGGTTACGATACTGGTGTTATCAACGGTGCGTTGCCTTATATGTCCGAAGCTCTAAATCTTAATTCCTTCACCGAGGGTCTTGTTGCAAGTTCACTTCTTTTTGGTGCCGCACTCGGCGCAGTGTTCGGTGGTCGACTTTCAGATTTTAATGGCCGTCGCAAAAACATTCTATATCTAGCTGTGTTATTCTTTATCGCTACACTTGGCTGTACACTTGCTCCTAATGTTACTGTTATGGTAATCTTCCGTTTCTTATTAGGGGTTGCTGTAGGGGGCGCTTCAGTAACTGTTCCTACCTACTTAGCGGAAATGTCACCTGCAGAGAGCAGAGGTCGCATGGTTACTCAAAATGAATTAATGATTGTTTCTGGACAATTATTAGCCTTCATCTTTAATGCTATACTTGGCAACACAATGGGTGACAATGATCATGTTTGGCGTTACATGTTAGCTATAGCAGCTCTACCAGCTATTTTCCTATTCTTTGGCATGATTAAAATGCCTGAAAGTCCACGTTGGCTTGTATCAAAAAGAAAAAACAATGATGCTTTGCGAGTTCTTAGACAAGTACGTGAGGAAAGTCGAGCTAAATCTGAATTAGCTGAGATTAAGTCTGCTTTTGTCGAAAAATCAGAAATTAAAAAAGTAACTTTAAAGGATATGGCTGTACCATGGGTACGCAGAATCTTATTTATCGGAATTGGAATTGCAGTTGTGCAACAAATTACTGGTGTAAACTCGATTATGTACTATGGTACTGAAATTCTTAAAGATGCTGGCTTTCAAACAGAGGCTGCGCTTATAGGTAATATTGCCAATGGTGTAATCTCAGTGTTAGCAACTTTCGTTGGGATTTGGCTGCTTGGTAAAGTTGGCCGTCGACCAATGCTAATAACTGGTTTGATAGGAACTACGACTGCACTCCTACTTATTGGAATATTCTCACTTACACTTGAAGGATCTCCCGCTCTTCCATATATTGTTTTAGCATTGACAGTCACATTCCTTGCTTTCCAGCAGGGTGCCATTTCACCAGTAACATGGTTAATGCTTTCTGAAATTTTCCCTTTAAGATTAAGAGGTCTTGGTATGGGAATAACTGTTTTTTGTCTCTGGATGGTAAACTTTTTCATCGGTTTGATGTTCCCTGTTTTACTTGATAAGGTCGGTTTATCTACAACCTTCTTTATATTTGTTGTTCTTGGACTTGCAGCAATCACATTTGTAAAGAAATTCTTGCCGGAAACTAAGGGATTAACACTTGAGCAACTAGAACAATACTTCCGTAATTATAAGAAAGAAGATAATTCAACTACATTAAACCAATTAAATAAAATGGCTAAGTAGTCCAAAAATATAAAGCGCTTTACTTTTCAACAAAAATAATTAAGCCAGATAAAAAAGGCGTTCATTAAGAAAATAAACCACCTTAATGAACGTCTTTTCTTTATTACAACAGAATTAAAACCACGTTTATACCTTTTTTACAAATTCAGATTTTAATTTCATAGCTCCAAATCCGTCAATTTTGCAATCAATATCATGATCTCCATCAACTAAACGTATATTTTTTACCTTTGTACCTACTTTTACAACTAATGAAGTTCCTTTAACTTTAAGGTCTTTGATTACTGATACAGAATCGCCATCGTTTAAAACATTCCCATTTGCATCTGTAATATCCTTACTACCTTCACTATTTTCAACTTCTAATTCTACAGACCATTCATGGCTACATTCAGGGCAAACAAAAAGACTTCCATCATCGTATGTATATTCTGAATTACATTTCGGACAATTTGGTAAGTCTACCATAATTCCAATTCCTCCATTCGATATCCTTAAATCCACATTAATTATTATCAATTCCATCAATTATAACTTAGTATCAATCTCAATTTCAATTTCATTTCGGCGCCCCATATACCACTTATAAAATGAGTCAGCAAGTACTAGTGGCACATCATCAACACCAGCATGCTGGACCGGTTTGGCCCGATTGATAGTTCCAATAATTTATTTCTAATCCATTGTGCTATATATACTTTTATTTAATTTATTCGTCCAGGAAGATTTCTTCAAGTGATGGTTCTTCTACTTCTACACGAAAGACATCTACGTTACACTGATTAAATGCTCGAATCATATCAGCAATTTTCTTTTCATCATCAATTGTAATAGTGACATAAGGATCTTTTATTTCCAGATCTGTCCCAACTGACTTCAGCCACTGATGTAATTTTACTTGTTCAGATTTAGGCATCGAAGAATGCTTGAGTCTAACAGTGATCTTCGACCTATAGAAGTTTCTAAGTTCATCCATTGTACCAATTTTGACAATCTGCCCTTCCTTCATAATCGCAATTCTTGTGCATATTTTTTCCACTTCATCAAGATTATGAGATGTCATGAAAATAGTCTTGCCCTTTTTGTGTAGCTGATCGATCAGCTTATGGATTTGGATCACAGATTCAGCATCGATACCTGAAGTTGGTTCGTCAAGAAAAATCAGTTCGGGGTCATGGATGATGGCTTGTGCAATACCAAGCTTCTTTTTCATACCAAATGAAAATTTCGCGGTTTTTTTATGAGCATGAGCCTTTAGACCAACAAGTTGGAGCACTTCCATGCATCGCACTTTTGCTACTGGCTGACCCGAAAGCGCAGATAGGAATTTTAAATGCTCTATCGCGGTTAAAGATCCATAGAAAGTCGAGTAATCAGGCATGACCCCGATTCTCTTCTTAACTTGATTATTTGGGCCTTTTACACCTAAAAGTGTGTATGCTCCAGAGCTAGGTTGAATAATGTCTGTTAACATATTAATGAAAGTCGATTTACCAGCACCGTTGCGACCTAGAAAGCCGAAGATTTCCCCTTGTTCCACAATAAGGTCAATACCCTTTACAATTGATACTGCTCCAAACGACTTCTTAAGCTGTTTTGTTTCGATGGCAATCATCAGAATGACCTCCTGTTAAGAATTAGGTGCGCCATAAAAAGCATGACACCTGCAAATAAAAAGATCACAATAAAGGTATAGTCATTTCTCTCTAAATAATAAAATGGTGTGATAAACTTTATCCAACTTACCCAAATGTTCGAAGTAAAGGTTACCCAAAACCCAAATATAGGAAAAGACAATCCAACTAAAACTCCAAGAAACATGGTATATCCAGGCTTAAGAATTAAGACTGAAAGCAGAATTGTTAAGGCTATGTAACATGTTAATAAACTAATTGTCTGTAAAAAAATAAAAATATCAATCTTATGTGCAAAAATACTGATAAGTAAAAAGGAAACAGTCACACAAACGAACCAAAATAGCCAAATACCTAAGAACTTACCATACAGAATAGATGTTCGTGAAGTTCTTGTTACTAAAAATCGCATCGTACGATCATTTGCCTCACGGTTTATGCTATCGTGAGACAAGCTCATTACAAATAATAGCCCCAAGGTTAAGATAAGCATCAAAAGACCAGCTGTGTGAATATTTTCAGCTTCCTTTGAAGAAAATTCAATTTCAGACATAAACACATTTGAAAACTTTGCTGAATAATAGGAGGTAATAAATAAAATCGCAATCATAATGATTGACCTTATTCCCTTGAATAAGTTAAAAAACTCTCTTTTACTAATGACGTACATAACTGATTTCTCCCTTTCAATGTTTCATTCGTATTTTGGTTCTTTTGATATTCTGTTTACTTCTGCTATCAATCTATAACGATTATACTTTTTCTATCTTAAACCTCCTGAAACTCTACCTTAATTTTTCCTTAATTTCTCTTTTTTTCATGACTGAATGTTATCATTACTTATATACCAGATAGAATAGGAGCATCAAAATGCAAGAGACACGATTATTAATCGTCGATGATGAACAAGCAATTTTACATATGTTAACCACGATTTTAAAAAGAGAAGAATTTAAACATATAGATACCGCTTCTAATGCAAAAGATGCACTTTTATTTTGTCAATCGAAACGATATGATTTAATTTTTTTGGATGTGATGTTGCCAGATCGCAGTGGTTTTGAAATTTGTCCCTTGATTAGGGAAAGGACAGATGCACCCATTTTCTTTCTTACAGCAAGATCAACAGATTTGGACAAACTTTCAGGCTTTGCATTAGGTGCAGATGATTATATTACTAAACCATTTAATCCCCTGGAGGTGGTCGCAAGGGTAAAAGCACATTTACGCCGTCATTCAGGCAAGATCTCAAAAAGCTCGCAATCAGTCTATCAATATGGAAACATACAAGTAAATACTCTCTCTGGAGAAGTTAATATCAAGGGCAAAACTGTAGCATTGACTGCACAAGTTTACCAGTTATTTCTTTTCTTCTGTCAACATCCAAATCAACTTTTTAGTAAAAGTCAGCTTTATGAAAAAGTGTGGGGGGAAGAATTTTTAGGAGAAGATAATACCGTCATGGTTCATATTCGAAAACTTCGGGAAAAAATTGAGAACGACCCCAGTAAACCGCTATACATTGTAACAGTAAGAGGCCTCGGCTATAAGTTTGTTCCAAATGGTGGTAGACATGAACATCAATAAACGATTTCTTGTACAGTTTTTTATACAATTAATCCTTATTTTTAGTATATTTCTCTTTGTTTTCTTGTCCTTCTGGGCGATTATTGGCTTTTCGATTATGAAAGATGAAGCTAATCAAGATTTATCCAAAGTAGATAGCTATTTTTTTTCTGACTTGATTACAATACAGGGTGAGAAAGTAAAGATTGATGAAGAATTAAAACAACTAGTAACGAATCAGAACGGCTGGATCCTTATCCTAACAGTAAAAGGGAATATTATTGGATCGTACAATGCACCGAAACAAATACCCAAACATTTTAAAGTAAGTGAACTAGCCTCATTAATTCTACCAAATGCCCCTGCCACTGTGGAATATCAGTATTGGAAATTAGATGAAACATCTCCACAGCCCTATTTTCTTTTATTCGGTAGAAAAAGGTTAGAGACCAATATATTAAACGAGATTAAGGCAGATCTCGATTGGAAAAATCAGAATCTTAATCTTTCCAAATCTAGTCTTCAACAAATTGAAGCAGAAAAGGTTTGGGTCCAATTAATCAATTCAAACGGAGAGGTAGTGGATGGATATGGTACGAATCAAGAGCCGGTCACTTACTCAACGGAAGATCTGCACACCCTTCCGAAAACTAAAGATGATTCTGTTGCAGCGTACTATGATGCAGAGTCTGAACAGACGATTATGGTGGGTGTACAGGAATCAAATTCAGCCTCAAGTATAGAAAATGGCCTGTTTAAAACGATTAGTAATAGTATTTTAATCATTTTTATAGGGTTATTTCTTGTTTTGTTAATCGTTACCTTTTGGTATGCACGTAAATTTGGTGTTCCGTTGATTACGATGATGAAATGGATTCAAAATCTTGGCAGTGGTCTTTATGAGCAGCCTTTAGATTTGCATCAAAGGCCAATCTTATTGAATAAAGAGGGGAAATTAAAAAGGAAGTACCGTCTGTATAAAGATCTAATTGCAACCCTATCACAATTAACAGCGGCTTTAAAAGAAAACGAAGCACAACGTCACAAAATGACTCAAACACGGGAAGAGTGGATCAGCGGTCTTTCCCATGACCTAAAAACTCCCCTCGCCTCCATATCTGGTTATGCTCAGATGCTTGAAACTGAAAACTACTCGTGGACAGAAAGAGAGACAAAAGAGTTTGCTGGAATCATCGTCGAAAAGTCAGCATATATGATGGAATTACTAGAGGACCTAACATTAACCTACCGATTGAAAAATCAAGCTTTACCCATTACAAAAGAACAAGTCGACATTAACGACTTCATCCGTCGGGCTATTATCCATTTCATCAATGATCCGGCTAACAACGATAAAGAATTTATTTTTCATCCATACAATGGAGATGCTTTTGCACCAATTGATCCAAAATGGTTTCAAAGGATTATAGATAATCTGATAGCGAATGCCATTAAGTACAATCCTTCAGGCACTGCAATTACAGTATCCATTTCGCCTATCGAACAACATCTTTTGATCATTACGATCACAGATAATGGCAAAGGAATGGACAATGAAACACTCGATAAGCTCTTTCAGCGGTATTACCGTGGAACCAATACAAGCGATACTAGCAACGGAACTGGCCTAGGGTTGACCATTGCGAAACAATTGGTCCAGCTTCACGGTGGATCAATTAATGTAAAAAGCGCACCTCATAAAGGCACAACCGTTCGAATTATTCTACCAATCTAAATAGATGATAATGAAAGGTTTCCCCAAAAGTAACAACATTTGGGGAAACCTAATTTTATAGTAAAACCAAATTTATTTATTAACATTAAAAGAAATTTGGCCTTTTTTGTAACTCTTTAAAAGTACACGATACTAATTCATTTAGTTTATCTTAAAAATCCAGTCAAGCTTGGATGAAACCCTCCCGCAATACGTTTCGTAAAAATGGGCTCGGTTCACCTACACTGTAAAGCTGCAAATAATGCATAGCACTAGTGCAGGCAGTGTAGAAAACTCTACGTAAGCTCTCATCACTGTATACATGCTCCGATGCATCATAAATGATGACAGCATCGAATTCGATACCTTTAGACAAATACGACGGTACTACATCCATAAATATTAATAAACATAATAAGCTAGAAACACTTCGCACAATTAAATGGCACTTCGAGGAACAAAAAATTCCTGCATATTATATTAATACACAGGAATTTCAATCAAAATTTAATATAAATTATCAGACTTTATATTAAATCAACAACAAAAATCTGCAAATATCCCCTTGATTACTCCACCGTAACACTCTTCGCAAGATTACGTGGTTTATCAACATCACAACCACGATGTAATGCAGCATAGTAAGAGATCAATTGTAATGGTACAACTGCTGCAAGTGGTGATAATTGTTCATGAACGCTTGGAAGAACAAAACGATCGTCTTCTTCTTCTAGGCCCTTCATTGTGATTATACAAGGATTAGCTCCACGGGCTACAACCTCTTTGACATTTCCACGAATGCTTAGGTTAACATGCTCTTGTGTCGCTAATGCAATAATTGGAGTACCATTTTCAATTAGGGCAATTGTACCATGCTTAAGCTCTCCGCCTGCAAAACCTTCTGCTTGAATATAAGAGATTTCTTTAAGTTTTAGAGAACCTTCAAGTCCTACGTAGTAATCAACAGAACGTCCAATGAAGAATGCGTTACGTGTTGTAGAGAGATATTCGCGTGCAATAGCTTCCATCTCTTCTTTTTGATCACAAAGAACCTCCATAGCATTTGCAACAATTCCAAGCTCTTTTGTTAAATCAAATTCTAAAGAACGTCCTTTTCCATATGCTGCAACAGCCGCAAGAATAGATAATACTGCTAATTGTGCAGTGTACGCTTTTGTAGATGCAACAGCAATTTCAGGACCTGCATGTAATAACAGCGTGTAGTCAGCTTCACGAGATAATGTTGACCCTTGAACATTTGTAATCGTTAAAGCTTTGTGACCAAGCTCTTTAATCTGTACTAATACTGCACGACTATCTGCTGTTTCTCCACTTTGTGAAATAAAGATAAATAGTGGGTTATCAGAAAGCAATGGCATATTGTATGAGAATTCACTTGCGATATGAACCTCAACTGGAATTTTCGCCCAATTTTCAATAAATTGTTTTCCAACTAAACCTGCATGGTAACTAGTTCCTGCTGCAATAATATAGATTCGATCAGCTGCATTCACAGCGTTTACGATTTCAGCATCAACTGTTAAACCACCATCTTCATTACGGTATTTCTCAATAATTCTTCTTGTGACTAAAGGCTGTTCATCTATTTCTTTTAACATGTAGTGAGGATAAGTGCCCTTTTCAATATCGCTTGCATCAAGCTCTGCTTTATAAGGGGCACGTTCAATTACATTACCTTGTAAATCTTTAATTGTAACAGACTCACGTTCAACAAAAACCATTTCTTTGTCCATAATTTCAACATATTGGTCAGTTACTTGTAACATTGCCATAGCATCTGACGCAACCACGTTAAAGCTGCCATCACCTAAACCAACAAGCAGTGGACTTTTGTTTTTTGCTACATAAATCATATTAGGATTTTGCTCATCTAATAATCCAATCGCATAAGAGCCTTTTAAGACTGATAACGTTTGACGGAACGCTTCCTCAACCTCTAATCCATTTGCTACAAATTTTTCAATTACTTGAACAATTACTTCTGTATCTGTATCACTTTTCAGTTGAACATCTTGTAAATATTCACGCTTCAAAATAGCATAGTTTTCAATAACACCGTTATGCACAAGGGTAAATCTACTAGTAGTACTTTGATGTGGATGTGCATTTACTCGGCTAGGTACACCATGTGTTGCCCATCTTGTATGACCGATTCCTGTTGATGCTTCTACTTGTTCATCAACACACTCACGTAGCTCAGCAATTCGACCCTTTTCTTTGAAAATGTGCACACCTTCATTATTCATTGCTGCAATTCCTGCAGAGTCATATCCACGGTATTCTAATTTTTCTAACCCTTTTAATAATATTTCCTTAGCATCTTGTTTCCCAATATATCCAACGATTCCGCACATATTCGTTTCCTCCCATAGCGTGTAAACTAGGGACAGGAAGTCATTTTCGGAGACATTCACTGTCCCCTCACACATGTTTTTAATTTTGGAAGGCTACGCTTCTCCCTTTGTACAAAAAGTTACCTCTTTGGTTTAAGGAAAAACTTACGGTTGTAACCAATCAACCGGGAGGCATCCGCCGAAATTTCGATAACCTCCATCCTCGTCAACTAAGTTATTTTCGATCCCTTAGTTCAGGCGCTTTAAATTGTCAATCTTCTTTACTATGCCCCTTTCTATCATAAATAAAAATACAAAGTTAATAATACAACATAATAAAATAAACCGTCAATCAATTTATACCCTACTCTAACAATTCTACTTGAATTGCTATACATATATGATATGTTCGAAAATGTAACATGTTAATAAAAAAGGCGGGTTACCCCGCCTCCTTCTTACTCCAAGCCCATCTCTTGTTTGACTATGTCTACAATTCGCTCAACATATTCACGACATTGTTCTTCTGTTGGAGCTTCTGCCATAACACGAACTAATGGCTCTGTACCTGAAGGGCGAACAAGGATACGACCATTACCATTCATTTCTTGTTCCACAGATTCAATAATCTCTTTCACCTTTTCATTTTCTGTTACTCGATATTTATCTGTTACTTTTACATTAATAAGTAATTGTGGGTATTTTTTCATTTCACCAGCTAGCTCTGATAATTTTTTACCGGTTAGCTTCATAATGTTCACAAGTTGTAATCCGGTTAGAAGTCCATCGCCAGTTGTATTATAATCAAGGAAAATAATATGACCTGATTGTTCTCCACCAAGGTTGTAGTCATTTTTCTTCATTTCTTCTACTACATAACGGTCTCCAACAGCTGTTGGGATACTGTTAATTTCATGTTCCTCAAGGGCTTTATAAAATCCTAGATTACTCATAATAGTCGATACAACAGTATTTTTCTTTAGTCTTCCTTCACTGTTTAAAAACTTTGCACAAATATACATGATTTGATCGCCATCAACGATCTCACCATTCTCATCGACAGCAATCAAACGATCACCGTCACCATCAAACGCCAAACCGATATCTGCATTTTTCTCCTTCAAAAAGGCTGCTAATGCTTCTGGATGTGTTGAACCAACTCCCGCATTGATATTTAATCCATTTGGAGATGTACCCATTGTCGAAACATCTGCATCTAAATCAGCAAACAAATGTGTAGCAAGTGATGAAGTAGCACCATGTGCACAATCCAATGCCACATGAATACCAGTAAAGTCTTCATCAACTGTTTGTTTTAAGAATTGAAGGTATTTTTGTCCGCCTTCAAAATAATCGTTTACTTGTCCTAAATGTTCCCCTATTGGTCTTGGTAATGTATCTACTTCTTGATCCATTAAGCTTTCAATTTCAAGTTCCTGCTCATCTGATAATTTATATCCATCTGGACCAAAATACTTGATACCATTATCTTGTACAGGGTTATGTGAAGCAGAGATCATAACTCCTGCTTGTGCACCAAGTGCCTTCGTTAAAAATGCTACACCTGGAGTTGAGATAACACCTAAACGCATTACTTCAGCTCCTATAGAAAGGAGACCTGCTACAAGAGCACCTTCAAGCATATGACCTGAAATACGAGTATCTCGTCCGATTAATACTTTCGGTCTTTCCGTATCTTTTGTTAATACATAACCACCAAATCGGCCAATTTTAAAGGCTAACTCAGGTGTTAATTCACTATTAGCTACTCCTCGTACTCCATCTGTCCCAAAATACTTTCCCATTGGTTTCGCTCCTTTATTTAATCTGCCTTATGAGGCTGAAGAAATTTTAACTTTCACTTTTTCATTTTCTAATGACCATGTTATATTTTGCGGGCCGTTTACCTCAACATCTACCTCATGCTCACCATCACTAAGATCTGATAAATTTATATATAATTCTATATCAGATGATTTTATATCCTTAATAACATTTGATGCCCCATAAATCTTAACATCTTGTGTTCCTGTCTCTGGTTCAATAAACTCAAGATTCTTAGCCTCTGATAATCCTACAGCTTTTATCTCTTGATCTGTAAATGCCTTTTCTTCTTGTTCATCAACATCTACATTAATCTTGAGCTTTTCAGGATTTATCTTTTTTATTCCTTCGGGTATCGGCACAGCAACTTCTATTACAGTATCTTTATTAATCTTACTAAGGTCTACTGTAACTCCATCGATAAATTCAAGCTTATCCAAAACATCCATAGGACCAAAGACGGTGATTTCCTTTGGGTCAGGTTCAATACTTGATATACTTAAACCCTTTTTAAGCTCGCCCTCCCTTATTATTTTAAAAGGTAAGGATTTACTTGGACTTTTTATCGGAACTGTGACATCAACTACTGTTGGTTCCACTTCAACGGGAAGGATATTCCCATCACTATCATATATCGTAATCCGAGATTCACGGTTAACTGTTTCTTCCGCATTTTCTAGGTTTACAGCAGCTTTCACGCTGGATATTCGATCAATTAATTCTTTAGAAGCTGTCACACGAATGCTGTTTGGATTCACAATTGGTTGATCAGGCGTATAACCTTCCTCAAGCTTATCCTCATTTAGAAAATCAACTTCGACCTGAAAATCTTTAGTTACCTTCTCTTCAATTGTAACTGTGATAACTGAAGGAGTAATACTTGCCTTTAAGTCTTCAGATAGGTTTTTAATTTTAAGCTTAACTCGATGAGTTCCAATTGATAATTTAGTCAAGTCTGCATAAACCTCAAAATCTCTAAGCTGCCTTGCCTTTGTTAATGAACTTGTTGCACCTTCTAAATTGACATTAACCGATTCAGTTACACCTGTTACAACAAGGTTTTCTTGGTCAAAGTATGTTACAACCGGTACTTCTGTGACAGTAGCCTTGTCCGCAGTAGGTGATTGCGATAATGGTGTCGATGGCTGATTAACAGAAGGAGCTGATTCAATATTAACCGAAGCATATAACATCAACGCCATAAATAAAGCAATAACCCTCATCACCCAATGGCTATTCATCAACTTATCCATTTTTCTTTCCCCTCCATTGCCAACGGTTTGAGGAAACAGGTTTTGTTGTTATAATTAACTCTTTTTGAAGAATTTCTCTTAATTCATCTTGAGTTAAGTTTCGATGAAGCTCACTATTTCGAGCAACTGAGACACTTCCTGTCTCTTCAGAAACGATAATTGTTAAACTATCTGTCACCTCACTAATCCCTAAAGCGGCTCGGTGACGTGTCCCAAGTTCCTTAGAAATAAACGGGCTTTCTGATAGAGGTAGATAGCAAGCTGCTGCTGCAATTTGATTCTTTTGAATAATAACTGCCCCGTCATGAAGTGGTGTGTTAGGGATAAAGATGTTAATCAATAATTCAGACGAGATCATTGAATTTAATGGTATTCCAGTTTCTATGTAATCGCTCATCCCTGTTTCTTTTTCAATTGACATTAACGCACCAATGCGTCGTTTTGCCATATAGTCTGTTGCTTTCACAATTGCTTCAACGGTTATTTCAGGGTCATCCTCTCCAGGTAAACCACCTCGAGAAAATAATCGTCCTCTTCCTAGCTGTTCTAATGCTCTGCGCAGCTCTGGTTGGAAAATAATAATAATGGCAAGAAAACCCCATGTTAAGGCTTGATCCATTAACCACTGTAACGTGCTTAATCCTAAGTATTGACTTAACATGCGGACTACAATTATTACAGTAATTCCTTTTAATAGCTGTACAGCCTTGGTTCCCCTTACGACCATAATCAGTTTATAGATAACGTACCACACAAGGAGAATATCAACAGCTATGCCGAGGTAATGCAATATTGGTATATCCTCATATCCCATTCACTCGTCCTCCATGAGTTTCACTCTTTAATATATAAAAACGTAAATGTCGTCATCAATTAACCAAGAAATATGAAAAAATGAAGTATGTACTAGCTACATTAATATAACTACTTTATCAGAGTAAGCCTTATATTAAATTGTTGAAGCTGTATTCATCAATTTTCTAAGCAGGATGGTATACCTAAAAATTAGCTTAGTTCAACCCCGCCTCATTCATATATAAGTTTTGTTGATAACTATGTTATTATATCACTTTCTAAAAGAAAATGTAAAAAGGCCACCGTATTGATGACCTTGTGTTTAACGAAAAACTCCTACAACATCCTGAGAAAGAGATTTTATATGGTACCATAACCATTCAAACATCTCATCTACTTCCTCTATATCCCCGGTTACTTGTCCTGCTGCTGCCATATAATTCTCTCCATTAATTTCTCCATTAATCACAGTTACATCACCCTCAATTTTACCTTCAATCGTTAAAGAGCCGTTTTTCACAATCACATCGCCCTTGACAACCTCTCCCTTTGGAACGGTGACCTTACTGTTCTCTACAACTAGGTTTGACTGTTTAGAGACGCTAAAGTGCTGATCCTCATGCCAGGCTGAAAATAGACTTCCTGTCATCAGAAGAACAAACAATGAGGCGGCAGCCAATAGTGGGTGACCTTTTAACAAACGATTCCAGGAAGCTGTTCGCTTTTCCTTTGGTAGATTATTCATAACAGCTTGTGTGAAATCCTTTGGAGCTTCAATATGGGATGTACTTTGGACAAGCGCAACAGCCTTTTCAAGCTCATGAAAATGTTGATAGCAACTCTCACAGGTGTGAAGATGGTCTTTCACCTTAATTTCTTCATCACTAGATAATTCATGATCCATATATTTATGCAAAAGCTGAACAAACTCAGAAGAACAGCTCATATATTCTCACCTCATTATAAATGCCTTAATTGCTTTCTTAGGGCTTCTCTCCCTCTGTGAATCCGTGTTTTGACAGTACCAATTGGAATGTCGAGAATTTCACTTATTTCTATTAATGATAGCTCATCAATATACTTTAAGACAATAACTGTTCGATACTTATCAGGGAGCTTTAAAATTTCTTTTTGAATTGTTTGTTGTAGTTCCATTGTTTCAAGTTCTTCTTCCGGTAAAGCTATTTCAGCAGCTACTTGGGAATACATCGTTAATCCATCTGTTCCTGACACCTCTGCATCAAGATAATAATCTGGCTTCTTTTTTCGAATACGATCTATTGATAGATTTGTTGCAATTCGGTATAACCATGTCGAGAATTTTTTATTCATATCATACGTATGAATATTTACAAATGCTCGAATAAAAGCTTCTTGTGCAATATCCTCTGCTTCGTGCGCGTTTCCGAGCATTCTGTAGCATAATTGATAGATTTTATCCTTGTACAAATCAACTATTTCCGCAAATGCATTTTGATCGCCTTTTCTAACCTGTTTTATTCGATTCTTTACTATCGTTTCCATTCAACATACCTCCGCACTCTGCGGGTCTCTTTATATACGTATAACTTTCCATTTGGTTTCATTTTATTTACATAAATTATTTTAACAAATTTTGGAGGTTATTGGTGATAAATTTTCAATTAATTATTAAGACGAGCAATAAATCAGGACTACTTGAAATAGACCTCTTCGTTATTCATAAAAACTATCACCAAAAGCACGTTATTCTAGTATTTACAAATAACAAAAAACCACAAACATAAGTTTATGGTTTGAATTTTCATATAGTATTGGTGGAGCCTAGCGGGATCGAAC